>REEF01000853.1 GCA_007695205.1 Planctomycetaceae bacterium | reverse complement strand
CCAACCGCAACATCGTCATGCGCGGTAACGTCTTTCACGCCGCCTGGGGGCGCAACTTCGAACACTTCGGAACTCAGGAAACGCTCTTTGAGCACAATATCATCACGCATGCCTTCAACAGCGGTCGGTCGGGCAGTGCAAACGTGAAGTTCGCCACCACACGCGGGATTTTCCGCTTCAACCGCGTCTTCCGCAATCCGCATGGAGCGATCCACCTGTACCCGTCCACGAACATGGAACTGGATACGATGCGCTTGTACAACAACGTCTTTGACGACAACGGTCACTACGGCATCGCGGTCTCGCCCACGGCCGACCAGACCCGTGACGTGGTCTTCGCTAACAACATCTTCAGCCGCAACGATCCCCACGGGACGCACCGTCAGATACGAATGGGGGGCGGCACGGCCGAACTCGTGCGGCTGATGAACAATGTGCTCACGGCGACGACACCGGGACTGCCGATCGTGTATGACCACAGCGGATCGCACACGGTCGCGGATGTCCAGGCCGAGGCCTTTCTGGCCGCGCATGGCCCGCGCTATGTGGGCAACGCGGACGTCGATCCAGGCTACACAAACCCGACAATCTACGACCATTCACTGCGCGCGGACAGCCCACTGCGCGACGCGGGCATGTTCCTGACGCGCACCGTCGGCGCGGGACAGGGGACGCTGCTGGCTGTCGAAGACGCAGCCCCCTTCTACGACGGTTACGGCATCCAGGGTGAGCGGGGCGACGGGATCGCGGTGGGAACCGCCGAGCGCCGGGCACGTGTCGTCAAGGTCGATCATGAAGCCAACACCCTGCTGCTCGACCGCGAACTGAGCTGGCAAGCCGGCGATGCGGTGAGCCTGCCGTGGGCCGGTGAAGCGCCCGACATCGGCGTCTACGAACACGGCACTGCCGGGCGCACCGCCGTCCAGGTGGTGGTGGAACCCTTCGAGGTGCGTCCCGGCGAGGAAGTGACGCTGCGCGCGGTGGTCCACGGCGACGCACAACCGCAGGAGGTCCGCTGGTGGCTGGGTGACGGGAATGTCGCCGCGGGCGACAGGATCACACACCGCTACGCCGAGCCGTACGACTACGCGATCCGCGTGCTCGTCATCGACGCGGAGGATCAGGCACACCGGGCGGCGGGATACGTCTGGGTCGCCGAGCCCGTCGATCGTTCCAAGCCGCTGGTGCACAGCACCTGGAATGCCGATGACGAGGATGCGTGGTGGCTGTGGAAGAGCTACCGGCCGATGCCGGCGACCTTCCGCGACATCGTCGATTCGGAGACCGGTCGTGGCTACCGGCACGTGGTGGCTGCGGAGGACCATGTCCACCTGCCCGCCCAGATCCATCCGGTCGGCTGGGACATCGATGTCTACCCGCGAGTGTTCATCCGCTACCGCGTGAGCCCCGGCACACCGATCGTCCTCCTGCTACGGACCTTCTCGGAGAAAAGGGCCGTGGTGGCCGCGAGCGCGACGGCCGAGGTGGAAGAGGGCCGCCGAATCGCGGATTTCGTGCTGCATGATGACGGGCAATGGCAGGAGCTGGAATTCGATGCGAGGATGATTCGCAAGATCGAACCCGGACTGCAGGTACTTGAGGGGTTGCACATCATCGACTGGCCGCAATCGGCGGTCAAGCAGGACCACTTCTTCGACCTTGATGAGGTGATTATCGGGCCGCAACGGTGACCCCACGACTCTCGAATGGCCGTTGTCGGGATTGTCCACACAGGGCGTTTTTCGGTTCGAGCGATTCTGCTCCCCCTTCACTTCGCAGTTCGATGCTTGGGCTCGGCGGCGAGCAATCCGTTTAGATAATCCGCCATTTCCTTGCTCATCCCGGGCTTGAGGGTGACGAACGTCTGAGGGTTCTTGCGCTCGCCTCGGATCCATCGGGAGCCTTTGTCCACGTCGACGTCCAGCCAGCCGTCTTCTTCCGCCACTAGGTATTCCCCGAGTCCGTTGACCGCGTAATGCACCGCGATCAGATCCCAACTAGGCCGCTGATCGTCGAGCGTCCTTTTTTGCGTGTTCCAGAGCCAGTCCCGGTAGACCGTCCGCACGATGTTTCCTGGCGGAGTCGTCTTCAGCGATTTGCCGGTATATACGTCGCTGCCCGCAGCGATATAGACGATCGGCACGGGACAGTTTTCGACCAGGTACTTCGTGTAGGGTGCACTCCCATTGGAATGGAAGTTCCACTCTTTCCGGTATTCCCCGTCCTTGTTGTTGGCGCCCAGCCCGCCCATGGCGACCCATCGCTTGATCTTCTTCTTGACCAGTTCCTGCCCGCTGAGTGGGGAGATGTCATCCGGTTTGGAAACGAGAAGGTCATAGAACCCCTTCGTGTGCCCAACGGTCAGGTAGACGACGCTATGGTCCGGCTCTTGGGCCAGCAGTCTGCGATTGAGGACCGTCATTTCCAGGGCGTCACGGCTGTGGATGATCGTGTTGCCGAACGCCGCGGTATCCTTCGCCAGTTTTTCTGCGGTCATTTTATCGACCGGGTCGCCGACCAAATCGTCGTGGGCCGCGCCGACGGGGATCTCCGGCCGGCCGTAGTAGATATTGATCGCCTGGACCACCCCCGCCCCATACGGGACCTTGCCCGAGCTGTAGATGCACCCGACGATCTCGGCCAAACCGTGATCCGCATAGACATGCAGCACGGCCAACGCGCCCGCGTCATCGCAATCGGAGCCCATGTCCGTGTCGAAAATGATCCGCACCGGTTCACCTCGAGCGGTCGCATGGTGGCCTGCGAAGGCGCAGGCAAAGATCGCAACAAAAATCAACGGGCAGAGTGCTTTGTTCATCATCGGTATACCTTCCTTAACAGGGAATCACGATTCTTTACGGTTTCCAGCGATACAGCAGGATCTTGGCCTTGTCGTCCTCCATCACATTGCGCACGTAATTGCCGCCGACGGATTTCATCACATCCAGGTGCCGCTCCAGGCCCTTGTTGCACTCACTCGGAACATGCTGGCGTCTCCTTAGCACCGTTCGAGCAATAACTGACGGACTTTCGGCCCCCTCACCCTGCCCTCTCCCCGGAGGGGCGAGGGGACATCGGACAGTTATTTCTCGACCGGTGCTTAATCGATCAAATGGCAAAGCTCGGGCCCTTCGCCGTCCGGCTTGTAGGCCGGGTCGCGCGCCAGCAATAGACGGTCCAGCAGGAATCCGTCCTCACGCATCCAGACGTTCACCGTATGGACGCCCGGCCGGTCGACTTCCAGCACGACCCGTGCGCCATGGCGGTTCGTGTTCGTCCAGACCCATTGCTTGAACGGCTCGAACGGATGCACGTGCTGGGCGCTCGGTGGCGATACGCCGTTCAGCCCGACGTGGACCGAATCCTCGTCGCCGCTGTCGGCCAGTCCGCGCACCCAGACGTAATACGTGCCGGTTTCGTCGAACTGGACGTGGTAGTCCATCCGCGGGCTGGCGCGATCAGGCCCCAAGATCTGCTGCAAGACGGGCTGGGCCTGCATCACCGGCCCGGACGCCTCGACATGTTCGGTCTTCACCCACGTGTGTCTGGTCCCCTCGGTCATGCTGTAGTAATCCGCGGCACGCAGCGCAATCAGACGCGGCTGGTCAGGCACGAACACGCGTTCGGGCTCGTCCAACACGCGTAGCGTCCGGTAAGGCGATTCGACGATCACCTCTCTCCCCTGCCGCTGATACGTCGCCCGCGCCCTCACCATCGGCTCGCCGACCGGCAACCCCTTCAGACGGAACGTATACGGAGCTTGCTTCGCCTCGGCCACCACTGCATTATTGACCAGCAACTCGACCCGCTCGATCGGTGTCTCTTCCCGCAGGTTTTCGACCTGTACCTGCAACTCGATCCCATCCCCGGCGCGAATCACGCCGCTGTCGGGCACGTCCAGATCCAGCCGCGGCGTGCCGGGGCTGGAGGTGATTTCGGCTACAAGATCGAAGAAGGCCCGTTTGCGATCCGAGCTGATCTGCCAATTGGATGGCACCGTCTGAAAACCCTGGTTGAAGTCGCCCAGTTCGTCGTTCAGGCGAAAGTCGAAATAGCCCCACGAGGCGTAGTTCTTGACGCAGATCACGAAGTTGTTGCCTGAGTGGCCGAAGCCCTGGGCCGCCACGCGCCAAGGTTGATCGTCCTCGTTGTTGACGATCGGCTGGCCGCGGTAGACATCCATCGTGCGGACCGCGTGGATCATCTGCTCCATCCGTTGCGGGTCCCGCACGCCGTTGCCGTGCAGCAGGATGAAGTCCGAGACCTTCACCACGTTCTCCCGGGGCACCGTGCCGCCGCCGTAGCTGGTGCCCACGTACAGTCGGCGGCCGTTGCGAGTGATCCCTTGGGCCAGCTCGATCAATTCGTGGACGCGGGGCGGCTGGAGAATGGCGTGGTCGTAGCGGACGTTGCACTCGTTGTTGATCTCGATCAGTACGTTCCGATAGCCCTTGTCCAACACCCAGTTGACGGCGTTTTCCACGCCACGGATCACCGCCGCCTCGTCTTCGAGCCGACCGTCCTGGCCGAAGTAGTAGATGCCCAGCATGGGAACCATGCCCAGTTGGTCGGCCCGGTCCAAAATCCGCTCCAGACGGTTCATGAAGTCTTCACGGAGCGAGCCGTCGGCGCGCAGCGCCGAGTTGTGCCAGGGCTGCTCGCGGGAATAGCCTTCCGGGCTGCCCCCCTGCAGGTTGATCACGAAGCAGCGCAGCCCGTGCTCGTACCAACTGGACATGGCATCGATGAAGTCCTGCGTATTGCGTTCCGGGTCCCATTGGCCCGTGTCCGGATATCTCCAACGATGGACGGTCTCCGGGTTGAGATCGTCGAAGATTCCCTGAACCAGCCGGGCGTTCATGAGTAATCCCTCGATCCGGTACTCGGTGTCCTCGCCCTCGGGCGACCACGTCACGCCCTCGTAGGTCAACCGGCCATTGATCAGGAACGAATCGCCATCGATGGAAACCTCGGTATGCCGCGTCGGCGCGTCGGCTGGCGCCGCAGCAGCCAAGGCCGACACCGCCAAGGCTGACACCGCCAAGGCCACCCATGCCATCGATAATGTCAGGTAATGTCTCATGTTCATGTTTCTCCCATGGTGCGTTAAAAGGGGACGGGGGTCTTTTCTCGGACGGGGAACGAGATCGTGCGGCCGGGACTCATTGCGGCGGCCCGGCCCAGTTGGGGACTTTCACGCCCGATGCCGCATCTATGCCGGGTGCGAATGGCTTCAGGTCCAACACGGGTGTGCCGTCAAAGGCGTCGATCGTTTCGACCTGGACCACGTTGTCTTTCACCGACAGCAATTTGCACAGGCTGAGGGCGATCAGATT
>REEF01000388.1 GCA_007695205.1 Planctomycetaceae bacterium | reverse complement strand
CCAACCTACAAAGATGCGCGCACCGTGCAGGCATCCTACAGGTGAAGACTCTACGCGGCCTTGCTCCGCTCGGCCGGAACCGAAGGCCAGGCGAAATCCGAATCATCACCCGGGCTCCTTTCCGGCTCGGACCGCCACACGCACGAACTGGCCGGTGGCGGCGACTTGAATGGCTTGGTTGATCTGGTCCAGCGGAAATACCGCTCCGACAAGCTCCGAGTACGGATAACGCTCGGCATGTTGTTTGAGGAACTCCAACGCCCGTCCTAGGTGCCGGGGATGGTAGTTGTGGATGCCTTTGAGCGTAAGGCACTTTCGAGTCAATTGGTTGCCATCCAGCCCGAGATCGCTGCCGGGGCTCACCAGTCCGGCCACCAGGTAGCGGCCGCCGATCCGTAAGGCCGCCACGGCATCTGCGACGGCCCGCGAAACGCCACAGACCTCGAAGGCCACGTCAGCCCCGTAGCCGTCGGTCCGCTGGACGATCTGCTGGGCCGCGCCGCCCGTGGGCTGATCGGCCAGATTCCAGCAGTGGTCGGCGCCAAAGCGAGCGGCCAGTTCCAGACGCGCGGGACTGACGTCCGTCACATGGATGCTGGCCGCCCCCGCTTCACGGCACAGGGCGATCAGATTCAATCCCAGCAATCCCGCCCCCTGAATCAACACGGTTTCGTCGGGCCGGACCTCGATGGCTTCGACCGCATGGATGACGGTCGACAGCGCGCAATTGGCGGGCGTGGCGATCTCGTCGGACAATTCCTCCGGAACTCGATAAATGGCCGTGCCCGGGAACAGGTAGACGTGCTCCGCGTAGCCTCCGGTCAGATGCGGCGGCGCGGTACAAGCGGTGTGTCCGTATTTGCGCAGGGCGATGCATTTCTGAGGCAGGTCGCGACGGCAAAAGAAACATTCGCCGCAAGACGCCATGATGGACCACGAGACCCGGTCGCCGATGTTCAGCGGATGGCCGAATCCATCCCGCTCTAACCCCGGACCCAACGCCACGATCTGGCCGACGATCTCGTGCCCCAGGATCAAGGGGGTGGGCTCCTGGCGACGTCCGAAAATGGTGTGCAGGTCGGATCCGCAGATGGTACCCATCCGCACCTTGCACAGCGCCGCGCCGGGTTCGATGGAATCCGGCAAGGCAAACGATTCGATCGCCAAAGGTTGTCCCGGTTTTTCAAAAACGGCGGCATGGGATCGCGTCACGATTTGGACTCCGAGAGCAAGGGAAATCGCAGTAATTCGTCCAGCGAGCGGATGAGGGGAACGTCGCTTGCCGCATCGGGCCACCGGCGGCGGGTCGCCTGATGCTGCAGCCAGATGGCGGGCATCCCGACAGCCTGCGCCCCGCACATATCGATCCGCCAGTCGTCTCCGACGTAAACGGCTTCGGCAGGCGAGCAATCGAGTTGCCGTAGGCACGCCAGGAAGGGACTCGGGTCGGGTTTCTCGGGAACGCCCGCCTCGCCCGCGACGACCACGGCCTGGAAGCATTCCATCAACGCCGGGAAATCACGCAGCCGATGCGTCCCCAACCGGCCCTGGCCCTGGGTGTTGGTCACCAGTCCCAGCCGGAACGAAGCCTGCAACTGGTGCAAGACGCCGCGAGCCTCGGGGAACTCTCGTGTGTGGTCACGCACGGTGTCCCAGTATTCGTCCTCCCAGCTTTCAACGTCGGCTACGTGCTCCGGGCAAACAAAGTGTTGCAGCAGATCCACCGCCAGATTCTTCCGCGAAAAATCCGACGCATGTTGCCGCTCCGCACGCCGCTGTCGATAGAAGGCCAGAAATTCGTCCGAGTCGACGTTCACCAATCGGCTCAAGATCCGCGATTGCAATCGCTTTTCGGCCGTACGGAACCCGTGGGCCGAATCGACCAGCGTTTGCCCGAAATCGAAGAGGACAGCCCGAACCATGGATCTTTCCCTGGTGGTACCCGAGTGACCTGGCCGCGTGGCGAACAAGTCGCACGCGGCGTCGGATGTTTTCTCCCGGAACGTCGGTCGTTCCTCCGATAAACGCCGATCGGACGCGAAATCCGACGCGGTGGGTCAGTCTCGACCCCACTTGGCGAAGTAGTCGCCGAACAACTCTTCGTCACTCGGCACATGCTCCTCCGCGGGCACTGCCAGCCAAGTATAATTGAGGAACTGTCGCCAATTGATGTTGTCGCTGGTCATGTTCCCGGCCCAACTGCCACAGCCCAGGCTGTCGGTGAAGGGCAAACCGCTGTTCCAACCACCGCTGTTGGCGTGGGCGTGCGGCATGTTGCAGACCACTCGACCCACGTTGGCTCGCAGCGCCAATTGTACACGCCGCTCGTCGCGTTCCGAATGCAGGGAAACCGAGTGACCTTCTCCGGAGAACTGAAGGATCTTCTCCAGCCGGTCTAGCATCTCGTCGAAATCGGTCCATTTCCAGACCGTCAACGTCGGGCTGATCTTCTCTCCGGAAAAACGATCCTCAGGGCCCGGCTTCGTTCCCTCGACCATCAGGAATCGAGTCGACTCGGGTACCGATAGACCGGCTTGTTGGGCGATGAACAGCGCTGGCTTGGCCACCAATTCCCGGTTCAAACTCTTGCCGTTGGGCCAGTAGTAAGCTCGCAGCTTCTCGCGTTCCTCAGTACTGCACAGGTAGCCGCCCTGCGCCTTCAGGCAATCCAGCATGGCTTCCAGCACACCTTCGTAAATCGCGACAGCATTTTCCGATGAGCACGAGGCGGAATTGTTGGCCAGTTTGGACAGCGCGATCTTATGGGCCGTGGCGGAGAGATCGGCCGTTTCGTCGACGATCGACACCACGTTCCCCGCGCCCACGGTCTGCGCCGGCTTGCCCGCCGCGTAGACGACCTTGACCAGGGCCGCTCCGCCCGTGGCCATGGCGTAATCGCAACACGCCATCAGTTCGGATGTCTTTTCGTGGCTGGTCTCTTGGATGCACTGGAGCAGATCGACGGGGGCCCCGATCTTTTCCAACGCGCGGCGTCCGTATTCCACCGTGCGGTACGAACTGCCCTGCGTGCGAGGATGCGGTGAAACGATCATCGCATTGCGCGTCTTCAAGGTGCTCAAGCCCAGGCAACAGATCGTCGATTCCGGGTTGGTGCACGGCACGACATTGGCGATCACCCCGATCGGCTTAGCGTATTTGCGAATGCCGCGTGCCGGGTCCTCTTCGACCAGCCCGCAGGTCTTGGCACCGCGCTGATCCCACAAGGTGCCCAGCGTCTTGGCTCGGATCTTGGCGCGTTTGTCTTCGAACACCCCGATTCCCGACTCGTCGACCGCCAATCGCGCCAGTTCCTCGCGCACCGGCTCTTTCTGCCACTCCCAGGCCGCCGCCTGGACCATTTCGTCGACCTTATCCTGCGGCCAGTACCTGACCGCCTCGAAGGCTGCTCGAGCCCTCTGATACATTTCCGCGATGTTGTCTTGGCTCACGTGCTCACTCCAGAAATACAGGGCCTGCGATTACAATTTACCGACTTTCTTGATCCCCGACTTTTTACTCGGGTCCTCGATTTCCTCGATCAAAGCGAATCCGCTACCGGGCAGATGCTTCATCTTTTCAAAACGCTCCTTCCACTCGTCGGGCGTCCGACACACGGCCGCTTCGGAAGCTGGCGGGCGATCCTGCAACGGCGGGACCGGGCATTCGGCAGGCCCATCGTACATTTCCGGCGGGGTGAGGTCCTGCCCCAGCCGCGACGTTCCTTCGCGTTCGACCTCCTCGATGTAGTGTGCCCCGGCCGCGTAGGCTCGCGTGACGGCCATGATGGCCCAAGACGCCTCGGGACTGAACCCCAGATCCAGCATCGTGGCGCCGATCGCGCCCAGCATGTCCAGGTCGACCGGCGTGGCAGACTGCGCTTGAGCCGCAGCGACGACGTGCTGCATGAAGACGATGTGCTTGCCGGCCACCCCCAGCTTTTCCGCTCGAGCCAGCACGCGTTGAGCGGCCGGGTCTTTGGTCATCAACTCAGAGACACCCAGCGATTCGTCCTGAAAATTTTCCTTGACCAACAAGGCGGCCGCTTCTTCCATGCGGATGCCGTCCTGGTCGACTTTCTTCAGGTACTTTTCCATGCGGTTGCCAAACGACGAGTAGGCTCCGTAGGCGTGGCCGAAAGCCAGGATGGACGCACCGCAGGCCTGAGTCAGAAAGGTTTTCGACCGAGCCACCAGCCGCGAAATGGCCGCCGGCATGGACAAACCGTCCTCTAAGGCCAGGATCATCAGATAGTTCAGCATCTGGGTCTCTTCGACCAAGGGGATCCTGGCCTGGAAATCCACGAACAAGGTATCGACGACGCCGTAGCCTTCCTCCATCAGTTCCGTGGTGTCGTAGCCGCGAGCCACAATGCGGTGAACGTTCTTGTACGCCACCTCCGACACCCATCGGAACGGTGCCCGCTTATCGTCGGGCGGCACCGTCCCGTATTCACGCTCGAAATAGTCGTACGGATTCTTTGGGTCGTCCAGGTTCCCGATACCTCGCGCCCGTTTCTCTGCGTTCAGATCACCCATTGCTTGTATTCTCCCGACTCTTTCTGTTTCGTGGCGTATTCCTGACGCTCTTCCTGCTTGGGAACCATGCGGTCTTCAGGTCCAACGTACTTGATCATGGACAGATCGATCATCTGGACCATCGGCTCGTTGCGCGACGCGCCCCAAGCTCGACCCTTCTTCATGTTGAACAGCGCGTGCGCCGCACAACTGAATCCCCGCGTCACACTGCCGATGCACCAGCCGGCGTTCGGCGAAAAACCGATCTCCATCAATGCCGTATTTCCCGAACCGACCACATTGACGCCGACGTAGGATCGTCCTTCGGCCTCGCGCCGCGCGTGGAAGTACTTCTCCACGGCTCGTTGGAATTCGAGATAAACGCCCTGTAGACCGAGTTCCTCCTGCTTCAGATGAATCGGCTCGGCACGCGGGTCGCTATCGATATGTTGGGGCTGGCCCATGCCCATCACCGGCCGCCCCGCGTCCATGTACTCGTCGACCAGGGTCTTGGCCATTTCGTCGACCGTCTTGCCCTCGACGCGCGCCCGCTCCAGGTACTTGTTCATCATGTACCCATGCGCAGCACCCGGACCATGCACGCCGCCAAAGGTCGTGATCGCTGCGGCGACGGCGCACGGCAGGTTCGGCCGGCCCGTGATCACCCCGATCGCACCGACCGCCGAAGGCGACATGGAATGCTCCATGAAGACCCCCATCTCGTAATCCAGCATCTTCTCTTCGTTTTGCGTCGGGATGCGGCCCTGGAACAAGACGAACAGGGCATCGCAGAACGAATACCCCTCTTCGGCCAGATCGCTTAAA
>REEF01000459.1 GCA_007695205.1 Planctomycetaceae bacterium | reverse complement strand
CGAAAAATTCGCATCGTCCTCTTTACTATGTTATCGACGATTGAAGAATGTTCAAGGGGGGGGGAACCGTTTTACGACCGGATTCTCTCCGGTTGTCGGGTCACGAGGTGATATTTCCGCCGTACGTCAGGACAAACGTACTCGTACTCAGTGCAACGGAACTCGTACGTTTCTTGCTCGGCGGGAGCGTTTGGGCAGAACCAACATTCAATCATGTACGACGCGATGTTTACCGACTGTTTCGAATTGCACCCCCCCCTGGTCGTCCACCCAGTGCGGAGTTCGACCACCTTCGACCAAGGGGATTAGGTCCAAGTCGGGGTACCGCCAGCAATCGGCGACGACAGATCGCAGATGATGAAGCAGGCTCCAATAGTCGGGGTCATCTGTGTCGGCAAAGACGGTGGGTTCGCAGCGTGAGCTGCCGCCTGCGGAACTGGCCAACGGCGCTCGCAGGAACAGACTGGCCCCCGGGTCCTGCATGTCAACCCAATGGGGGCGGAACACCGATTCGGGATGTTCGTGGCAAGCCGCGCAGCGTTTCTCGTAAATCGGATGAATGATGCTGTCGTCCAGTATCATCGACACGGCTCGAGCATCGGCCGGCGGCATGACGATTTCGCCTTGCGGACTGTAACGGTACGGGGCTTGGACGCTGGGACAGACAATGCGGCAACGGTCGTGGATCGGCGCGTTCAGATCGACCCAAGCTCGCAGATCGATCCACTGTTGGTCGCTCAGGTCCAACGATTCCGCATGCGTCTGGTTCGTCAGGACTTGAAACAGCGGGGCACCATGCGAACCGAACTGACGAATTTGGCTGACCTGAGCTCCGTCCATGGCTGGCGAGAATGCGGCCATCGATTGCAGCCGCTGTGCGATCCGAGGGTCCGTCACATCGACTTGGCCGGCCGGTTTCAGGCCCGTATGGCAACTCAGACAGGCTTGGTCCAAGATCGGGCGGATGTCGCGGTGAAAGCTGACCGGTTTGTCACCCCACGAGACGCGTGGCAAGGGCGCAACGGCAGCCTGGCTGGCGGCCAACGATACTCCGGTATGCACCGACGGTGTGGTCATCTGCTCCTGGTGACACCCGGTACAGGCACGCACCTCGCCGGACTTCAAACTGACCCAAGAACGCATCCGCCGGATTTCGCGTCCGTGGCCGTCGAGCAATTGGAAGTACAGCGATCGATCGGCCGGTACGGTGAAGTGGGCGCTGCCGTCGGGTTGCAAGAGGACGTCGCCGATGATCCGCTTGGGGGTCCAGTTCTCGATGTCGCTACCGTCGTGCCGGTACACGGTCTGGCCCACATCGCTGAAATACGGCAGCACCAGCGATTCACTGACTCGCAGATAACGGGCATCGTCCTCCGGCGTCTCGAAACTTGCCGCCTCCAAACCCGCCCGGACATCGCTCAGCAGCAGCACGCCTTCGCCGATCTTGTTCTGGTAACCGATCGGCGAGGTCGGCGGCGACTGAACGGGCGGCGGGTCACAACTGCGGGGAAGAACGGGCGGCCGGGTGCGCGGCCGGAATGGTACGGGGTGATGCGACGAAAAGTCCGGGTCGCGGAAGATCAGCTCCTGGTTGCCGCTACCGTCGACCAGATACAGGCCGAAACCATTCACCTGGTATTGGTCGGGCGAGTAATCATAGGTGCAGATCGCCAGGTCTTCGGCCAGCGGCCAAGGGTCGGCAAACCAGCCCTGCTCGGCGTTGGTCGTCGGCATGCCGCTCATTGCCTGCCACGAGGTCCAGGGCAATAGGGGCTGGACGGCGCTGGGTTCGCGGATGCCCCGCGAGGGGTCCAGCACGCCGAGGATTCCGCGTTGGAAGTTGTAATGCTGCGAGACGACCAGCATTGCTTGGCGGCTGTTGGGGATGTTCCTTGCATTGGTGTGCATGATCGGGCGGCTCAAGTGCTGGCCGTAGACCGGTTCGGGATAGGTACCGTCGGGTCGCATGACCCAAAAGGCATGCGGATTGTTGAACGACCGCTCGTTGTACTCCCAACGCATGTAGCCGATCCGGCCATCGTCCAGCAGACGCGGGTTGTAGTCGCCCGTCAGGTTGTTATCCAAACGTTCCAGGCGACTGCCGTCCGGTTCACAGGCGTACAAGCTGGGATGGATCTCGTGTTGACCCTGATTGCACTGCATGCTGGATCGGCTGCGGTTCGACATGAACACAATCCGCTCGTCGGCCAGGTAGGCCGGTTCCGCATCGTGGACCCACCGGCCGCTGGTGATCTGCCGGATGGTATCGCTGTCCAGACACAGTTCGTAGATCCACCCCGAGCCCATCTGCAGGAACGTTTCGTGGCCCGGGCGGACGGGATGCTGAGAGAATTCCTTGTCGCTATGCGTCCAGGCGAACACCAATCGACGGGCATCAAAGTGCAGATCAAAGCCTCGGACGTGGCCGGGCGATAAGCGATCGTTCAGCAGCGGACGGACCGAGCCCAAGGTCTGGCCCGTCCGATCCACGGTCAGCACCTGCAGATCGCCGCCCGGCGATCCCACCCACGGCAGGCCGATGCTGGAAACATCCGGGAAGATCAATCCATCCCGACGAGTGTAAAAAACCAATTGTTCAACATCCCATGCAGGATGTCGCCAAACGATGTCGCGCACCGCCCAGCGCAGTGCCCGATACGCGTCCAGCAACCGTGCGGTCGGTGCATCGTCCGGCAGGGCCTGCAATCGCCGATCGGCATCGTCGATCCCGGCAACGCCGTCGCCGATCGGCACGCCCTGCTGCGCCAATCGTTGGGCTTGAACGCGGCCTCGATCGGCACACAAAGCCCCGTATTGCTTCAACAGCGGACCGTGGAAGTAACCCGGGACGGGCCGCGGATTCAAGCCATCGCGTGCGTCCATCGCGGTCAACCACTCGACAGCAGCACGCCGCTGTTCCGGCGGCAAGTCCATCGCCACGACACGATTGACCGACCAGGGACTGATACTGCTTTGATCGGCTGGGCGACCGGCAGCCAGATTCTTTTGTGAGTCGGCGCTGCCGTAAACCTCCACTTGATCCAGGTGGTGCCAGAGCGGTTCGTCGCTAACCAGTTGAATGCGCACCCATCGCGCCGCCACCTGCGGTGCAAAACGCACGACCAAAGGATCATCCTGGATCGCTCCGCCGATCGGCCTGCCGTCGTGCCGGTAACGTTCCGTCCACGTGTGGCCATCGTTCGAGGTCAGGATCGCCAGACGGGTTGCATTCGCAATGCCGGGCGGGTAATCCAAGCGGTTGTAGACCACCACGCGCTCGATGCCCTGCAAGCCGTCGTCGCCCAAATCCACCTGCCACCAGGGATGGGGTTCCCGGCCGGTATGAAACCCGTACTTGCCGTCCTTGATCCCATCGACGGCACCCATCGCGTCGGCCGCGGTCGAAACGGGCCCCGCCCGGGCCGGAAGATCTCGCAAGGCCCGGATCTGATACAGCAAGAATTGTTCGACATAATCGTTGTCGATCAACGCTCGGGAAGGACAGTTGGCCGCAGCAATGTCCCAATCGGGCTGCGTCTGATCCGCGACGCACCGACCGTTTGAACACAACACCGCGCCCAGCACCCCCCAACAGATGGCCAGAAACCGCATACAAGCCTCCTCGTGCAATCCATACCGCCAGCGATATTTCCCGACAAACAGGGAAACAGGGCAATAGCTCCGCACCATCCCGCATTTTGGCACAGCCCCACGCGAAAAACAATCTCGGCTTGCGAAAAGGGGTCGGGAGCCGTTTTCGGGGGGGCGTCCCAGTGGGTCCCGCGCGCCGAGCGGGACCAGCCACCGCGCCACGACCCGAAACAGCGTCCCCGATGTGGGTCCTGCGCGCCGAGCGGGACCAGCTTTTCCTGCGGGCATTTGCCTCCCACCTGGGTCCCGCTCGGCGCGCGGGACCCACAGGCCCCTTGCCCTCACTGGTGCAACGCCACCTTGATTGACAAGAAACGCTTGGCCGGGTGCTCGGGCAGGCGAGGATTCGATACGGTGCGGCGCAGCGCAATCATCCTTGACGTTCGACACGAATCGGCTAGGCTGAATTTGGCGGTGGGGAACCTTTTCGAGGCCTTGTCCTTTTTTATCGAAGCAACATCCATGCACTCAGGCATAAAAACGCTGGTCGCTTTAGCATTGATCAGCGGCACGGTCCTCGTGATCGTCTGGTTCGCGAGAGATCGGTTCGCGGAGAATCACGATAACCTGCGAGTCTCTGCTCCAGCGACAGAGGACGAGATCGACGCCCATTCCCGTCTCGACATCCCGAGCGACCAGAGTTCATCGGAGGACGATCCGACCAGCTATGTCGTCTGGGCAGACGAGGATCCCGTCGTGGAATCGACGGCCGATGCGAAGATGGCGAAAGCGATCGCCACCATTGTCCAGTCGGAACGCAGCACAGAAAGGCTGCCCCTGGTGACCATCGACTATCCCTTGGACGAATCTGTTTTTCCCCCAGACTTCCTGGCTCCGACATTTTTATGGCAGGACGAAGAAGAATCGCTGGATCGGTGGTTATTCGAGTTTTCCTGGGAAGGGAGTGATCCCCTCTACGTTGTGGCTCCGGGTGCCGCGCCTCCATCCGGCGAAATCGATCCTCGCTGTATCAGCGATACCAACGAGATCTATCAGCCCACGCCCTACCAGGCATCGGCCCGAGCTTGGACTCCCGATGAATCGTTGTGGTCGGTCATCAAGGAACGTTCGGTTGCGAAACCGGCGATCATCACCGTAGTTGGCTTTCACAGCGAAGCCCCCCGTCAGGCTCGATCGCGTGGCCAAGTGACGATGATGACGGCCGAGACCCCGGTTGGCGCGCCGATCTTTTATCGTGATGTTCCGCTGGCCCCGTCGCAAAATGAACGAGGCGTGATCAAGCCCTTAAGCGAAGCATCGTTGCCTTTGATTGCCTGGCGCTTGCGCGATGTCAGTCGCCCGGAGAGTCGTCTGCTGGTGACCGGCTTGCTGACCTGCACGAACTGCCATTCGTTCTCTGCGGACGGGAAGACTCTAGGAATGGACCTGGACGGTCCGGCGAACGATAAAGGCGCGTATGTGATCGCGCCTCTGGCTCGACGCACGGTGATCGACCAGGAACATGTGATTAGCTGGAACTCGTTTCCGGACAAGCCGCCGGGCCACAAGACGTTGGGGTTCCTCGCCCGCATCTCGCCCGATGGCCAGTACGCGATGACGACGTTGAACGAATCGGTCTACGTCCAGAACTTTACGGACTATCGTTTTCTCCAAGTGTTTTATCCGACTCGCGGAATCCTGGCCTACTACCACCAAGCCACTGGCGAGATGAAAGCGCTGCCCGGCGCCGACGATC
>REEF01000849.1 GCA_007695205.1 Planctomycetaceae bacterium | reverse complement strand
GGACATCGGACAGTTATTTCTCGAACGGTGCTAAGGAGAGAACGATGGGAACGTTCATTGCATTATTGGCTGCTTTGTCGGTCACCGGTCCGAGTTGCGCGGACATGGGGAGCGGAACCATCGTCGATTCCAAGGGGAATCGGGTGGTGGTGTTCCCAGGCGACCACGCAACGGCCGACATCGCCGGTTGGCGCGAGGAATTCGAGGCTCGCTCGGCAGATACGCAGGATACCGGAGTTGAATGGAAGCGCGGTTTCATGGAAACAAAAAAGTCTGAAAACAACAAATCTGAAAACATCAATGTTCTGTTTATCGCTATTGATGATTTACGGAATCAAGCGGGCATTTACAGTCAGTCCCAGATGAAAACTCCTTCTTTCGACAAATTAGCGAAAACTGCAACGGTATTCGATAAAGCTTATTGCCAAGTTCCTGTCTGCGGTGCCTCAAGAGCCAGTTTATTAACCGGACTTTATCCCACGGAAACAAGATTTGTGAATTTTAATGCCCGCAAAGACAAGGATGCTCCGGAAGTGGTTAGTCTACCCATGCATTTCAAAAATCATGGTTATACGACACTATCCAGAGGGAAAGTTTTTCATCATGTTAATGACGATATTGAAGCGTGGTCGGAAAAGCCCTACATACCAGATCATGAAGGCATGGGGATGGTATGGCAAGCTTTTATTACAGATGAATCTAAAGCAATTATAGAAGAAAACAGGGATCCATCGAATCGAAAGCGACTTGTCAACGATATCGGGCCGGCTTATGAAGCGGCAGATGTCCCCGATAATGGATACCCCGATGGAATGTTAACCGACAAAGTTTTTGAAGATTTGGAGAGGTTCTCAAACTCTGAAGAACCATTTTTCCTGGCTGTAGGTTTTTATAAGCCTCATCTACCCTTTAATGCGCCAAAGAAATATTGGGATTTATATGACGAAGACGACATAAAGCTTGCCAATAACCCGTTTTCTCCCAAAGATGCGCCAGTTCAGGCAATGCACAATTGGGGTGAGTTGCGAAATTGGTATGCCGGTATTCCACAAGAAGGCCCGGTTTCTGATGAACTAGCCAGGAAGTTGATTCATGGTTATTATGCGTGTGTCAGTTATATCGATGCGCAAATTGGAAAGATCATGGATGAATTAGACAGGTTAGGCCTTGCAGAGAATACAGTTGTGGTTATATGGTCAGACCATGGCTTTCATCTCGGCGAACATGGCTTATGGTGCAAACACTGCAATTTCGATAAAGTTATTAAGGCACCTTTGATTGTAAGGGCACCAGGGATAGAGAGCATCGGCCTTTCAAATTCCTTAATTGAATTTATTGATATATATCCAACCCTCTGCGATTTGGCAGGTATTGACAGACCTAAACATTTAGATGGTAAATCTTTTGTTGAAGTATTGAAAGATTCCGATGCATCTATTCATGAAGCAGCCTATTCCAGATATTTTGATGGTGAGACAGTTGTCAACCAGCGCTATGCATACACCGAATGGACGAAAAATGGTGAGTTGAAAGCGAATATGCTTTACGACCATAAATATGATCCGGATGAAAACATTAATGTGGTAGATGATCCGGATTATGAAGATGTTGTTTCAAAAATGCAGAATTTACTGAATGAAAAGAGAGAATATATAAATCGAAACTGAGAACTCAAGTTTCCTCGTGGATGAATTTTCGACGATAACCATGATGGCTCGACCTTTGCGGATGGAATGGTGAGCCATCCTTGGAGACCATTCGAGTGCTGGTGGCATAGCCCAAGTGATTCGACGAATCGATGGCCGCAGTTCCCGTTGTGGGAAAACGGTACAAGACTTGGCAAAACGCCTTACCAATGGCTAATGAAGCTCTGCCCCCGAATACGACTCGAAATGGCCGCTCCCACCACGCCGCATTATTCGCCGGCGAAGCAGACGACGGCACCGTCGGTAGCGGCCATGTAAAGCCGGTTCCGAGCTGCGGCGAAGCCGTCGAAAACAGGAACCCGGTCGATCTTCCGGCTGGCGAGGAGCTCGCCCGTCCGCGCGTCGACCGTCCAGAACAGGCCGCCTCGCTTGCCCAGGAAGGCGGCCTCCTGCTCGGCGAGCAGTTCGGGCACGCCCTCGGCGTCGATTCTCCTGCCGATCCTCGGCTCGTCCACGAGGTCCTCGGGGCCGGCGGCGAACAGCGTACCATCGGCCAGCAGCAGTGCCCGGGCAAAGAGGGCCGTATCCTTGGTCCAGTTGTGGGCGACGCGGAACCCTCCTGCAGAGCGCTGGGCCTCGGGGCTCTTGAAGGCCGACCAGAGGTGATGCTTCAGGGGCGTGGTCCAGCGGTAGAACTCGGGCTTGCGCCCGAATCCGTAAACTTTCGTGTCGTCGAAGCAAAGGATCTTACCGCCCGGGGTCACCCGGCCGGCCTGCGAGTAGCCGGCCCAGCCCCCGAGGAAGCGGCTGCCGTAAATCCAGTAGGTACGGTGCCACCAACTGTCGTCGAGGAAACCGGTCGGGCTGAACAGGTGCGCCAGCTCGGCATCCTGGTCGTTGGGAATCGAATAACGCTCGGGATTCCCCGCGTAGGGCAATGCCCTAAGCGGGAGCCGCTCGCCGTCCAGCCGGAACGCCTGCGACCGCATGTACAGGTAGCGGCCGTCGCTGGAAAGGATGTCGGTCAGCGCGACGGGCATGTTCATCTGACGAGCGTAATCCTGAAGCGTGGCATCGTCCGCGGAATCTCGTTCGTCGTAAACGCGCTGGTCGAGAACCTCGCCCGAGCGCGGGTCGAGCCGGTACATCCGCAGCCCGCCGTCGAGGAACATCGAGCGCCCGGCGACGACGACGAGCGCGCCGTCCTGAACGAGCACGCTGCCGTGGACGGGCCACACCGATTCGAGCTGGTCGTACCACATCATCCGCTGGTCGCTGGGCGCGGCCCGGAAACGCCACACGAGCGCCCCGTCCTCGGCTCGCAGGCAGTAGACATAACCGTCGGCGGAACCGAACAGGACAGAACCGCCGTGGACGGTGGGCGGCGAGTCGACGCGCGCGCCCGCGGTGTACTGCCATAGCGGCGAGCCCTCGGTCGCGTCGAGGGCGTGGACCGTGTGCGCGTCGACCGCGGCGACGTAAAGCCGCCCGTCGGCGACGACCGGGCTGCTCAGCCGCCCGCCGATGACGGTGGTCCACGCCTGCGCGGGATCGGCGGCGATGGTCGTTCGGGCGTGCCCGCTGCGGGCGTTGTCGCCGCGGTAGGTGGGCCAGTCGGCCGCGGCGGCGGCGGTTGCTGCCTCCAGGGTTCCGTAAGCCGGGCCGGGGTGGAGGCGGGGCAGGGCGGCCATCGCAGCGCGCGGCTCTGGCAGGGGCGGGCCCGACGCCAACGCCGCGAACCCGTCCAGCTTCGCCTCGGGGAAGCACGCGCAGGGATGCTGCGGCGCGTAGGTGAGACCGTTGGCCGGCAGCACGCCATACAGGCAGGCCCCGCGCACCCAATGGTTGATATCCCAGTGCTCCTTCCGCGGGTCGATATACTCGATGCCGGTGCGCGACATGATCAGGTAGTTCGTGGTTGCCTTGCCCCGGTAGCAGCGATGGTGGAACCAATAGGTGTCGACGTTCGGGTCGAACCGGCCGACGATCTCACCCGTGCGCACGTCGCGCCCGGTGAAAGTGCCCACCGCATGGCCACTGGTGGTCTCGCCGGACCAGGCGACGCCATCGATGACCAGCAAATCCTCGGCGGAAGCGTAGCCCGAGATGGGATGCGGCGCCTCCCAGAGCTTCCGTCCGTCGACCGCAGCGTAGGCCGCCATCTTATCGTCCTTAGCCACTGCCCAAGAGCGGTTACCCTTCGCCGCGAACTCGCTGCCGGCGAACAGCACCACATCCTCGTACAGCACCAGGACCGGCCCGGAGCGGTCGGGGTACTCGTCGGCGCGGGTGACCGGCTCCGAACGCCAAAGCACCTCGCCCGTCGCCCGATCGAGCGCCACCAGACGGTCGCCGCTGAGGAAGACGACACGGGCGTCGTCGACGGCCAAAGTCAGCTTGACCACGGCGTGCTGCTTGTTCCACAGCACATTGCCCGTTTCGGCCTCGATGGCCAGCAGATCGGCGGGAGGCGGGTCGGTAGAGCTGGGCCTATTGCCTCGGCGGACGGCGGCTGAATCCTGAACGAGCACGCCGCCGGTGCGCACGAACAGCACGCCGTCGGCAACCAGGATTTCCTCCGCACCCTCGGTTTGCGGGTACGTACGCACCACCTCGCCCGTCACGGCGTCGAGCGCCGAAACCGGCGCGTCGATCGCGAGCGTAGCGTAGCACCGATCGCCCACCGCCACGAGCCGGCGGGGCAGTTCGGCCGGACCGCTCTTCAGTGGGTGCAGATGGTGGAACCACTCGCCGAGCGGCCGCTCCCAGAGCAGCGTGCCGTTGAAGGCGTCGCGGGCGATCAGCTTCCAGCGCGGCGGGGTGAGGATCGAAATCGCCGGCGCGTCGTCGAGGATGTAGAAGACGCGCCCGTTAGCCGATACGGCCGCACTGACGCTCGAAAGGTGGTCGTGATGGCGGGCATAGCGCGGGCCGGCATTCCACTGGAAACGGTGCGGCGGCCCGACCAGGGTATCCTGAGCGACCGCGTTGTTCGTTGGGTTGTGAAGGTAGTGAGTCCATTCGTCCATGGCGTCCGGGCGCGGCTTGACGCGTTTCTCCCAGCCGTTGGCGCCCGCCACAAGAGCCACGCCGCAGGGAACGAGCACCCGCATCATTTCGGCCTCGGACAGATCCGATCCCGGCTCGACCACCAGCAGGTTGACCAAGTTCTCGATATACGGCAGATGGCGGCCTTCCCAGAGGTCGGCTGCGACCGGTCCGTAAAGGTTCGCCGCCTTCAATCGCTGGCGCGCCGCGGCCACGCGCTCGGGGTCGCGGTCCAGGCCATGCACCCGGTAGGCTGGCCCGGCGGCGAGTTGCTCGGTCCGTGCGCCGTCGCCGCAGCCTACGTGAACGACCAGTCCGCCCCGCACGCCGGACAGGTCGATCAGTTCCCGTCCGGTTCCTGCTACCGTACTGCTTGCCACGGCCAGTGCCACAGTGAATACCATCGTTGCTGTCTTCATGGTCAAACTCCTTTGTTGGCTGCACTTTAGGCGAACCTCGTCGCCTCGGTTCCGCCGACCTGAAACTGAAGGACCGCCCGGCCATCATCAGGTTCGCGATGTTGCGCGAGTAGAAGCAGCGGAATGGGATGAAGTAAGGGTCGTCCAGGCGGAGGAACATCGCGTGGGAGAGGAAATCGTGGGGCGATCCGGTGTCGGCACGCTGGTAGTGGCCGTCGAGCGCACGGGTTTCCTCG
>REEF01000960.1 GCA_007695205.1 Planctomycetaceae bacterium | reverse complement strand
GATTACTTTCCACTCGACCAACCGATAGCGTTCGGTACGGATCGCGCGTCCGAGCGGCGACTGCTTTCGTTCTGCATTGCAATCGGTAAAATACGTTCGGGTCATGACCGTAATGGATTCCCCCGTACATTGGTTTCTGGCCGCCAGGCGCCGTGAAGACGCCAGGCCCCGTGAAGAAAGGAACAATCATGAGTGTTCGCGTCGCAACCGGTCAATCGGCCGGCAGGTGGCGGGGAACGAGGACATGGATGCTGGCCGCGATCGTCGGTTGGGTGTCCTGGATGCCGGCCGATGATGGGTGGGGCTGCGATCGGCTTGAAGCGGCATCCAGCCCCATCGTGGTCCATGATTTCCTGTGCGATAAGGGGCTGACCCGCGTCGGTCGTAACGTGACCGTCAGCCTGTGGTGCGATAACGATAGCGATGCACCGCTGACGATCACCGGTCGTCTGGATCTTCCTCACCCGATGCGACTGGCCGCCGGACAGCAGGCGGCCGTAACGATCACGCTCCCGCCGTTCGAAGAACGCGAGTTCCGTTGGCGTGTCACGGCCGACGCTGCTGTCTACGGTCAGATGACCTTCGTCGCCGTACAAGGCGATCGGGTGCTGGCCAGGGCAAGTCATCCGATGCGATTCTTGCCTGCGATCGAGGTTCCCGATACCGATACGATCCCCGCTCCGAACCCCGCGCCCACGGAGATCCTGGTGGGAGCCCACCATTGCCCGCTGTGGGAGGAGGATCGGCCCGAGATGTGGAACAACATTCTCAAGCACCCGGAACGCACTCCCGTCCTTGGCTTCTACGCGCAACATCATCCGGAAGTCGCTGATTGGGAGACCGTCTGGGCGGTCGAGCATGGGATCTCGTTCTTCATCTATTGTTGGTATCGATCCAGTCAAGGCGGTCCCGTCCGGATGCGTTTCAGCAGCGCGATTCACGAAGCCCTGTTTCATTCGCGCCATGTCGATCACCTGCGATTCACGATCATGTGGGAGAATCAGAGTCGTGGCCAGGCCGGTGTGGCCGACGAAGCCGACTTGATGGAGAACCTGCTGCCATTCTGGATCGAAAACTACTTCCAGCATCCCAGTTACCTGAAGATCGACAACCGGCCCGTTCTGTTCATCTATCGCCCGGAATTCCTGGTGGACGACCTGGGCGGCATCGATCAGGTCGCCGCGGCCCTGGACAAGATGCGTCAAGCGTGCCGCCAAGCCGGATTCGACGGGCTGATTCTCTTGGGCGAGTACCGAGGGCTGGACCCGCAGCATTTACAGCGGATGAAGGACTTGGGCTTGGACTATACGTTTGCCTACGTCTGGCCGATCGCCAACGATCCGACTCCCGAACAGGCCATCGATGCGCAGATGAATTCCATTCGCCGGACGCAGCAAATCGACATCCTGCCCCAGGTGGTTACCGTCTCGCAAGCTTGGAGCGGATGGCATGACGAGGGCAGTATCTGGAAGATCCCGCCCGCAGAATTCGGCTCGCTGCTGGAGCAGGCCAAGCAGTTTATCGCCCAAGAGATCCCCTCGGGTCAACTGGGCAGCCGCATGCTGTTGCTGGACAACTGGAACGAATGGGGCGAAGGGCACTACATCGCGCCGTATCGCGAATACGGGTTCGGCTACTTGGACGCGGTCCACCGAGTGTTTTCGCAACCCGAGCATCGTCCCTCGCAGCTCATCCCCGAGGACCTGGGGCTGGGCCCGTACGACCGCGTCTATCGCGATTGGCTGGCGCACCAGCAAAGCACTCGTCGCATGCTCAGAAAACACGTGATCCGCCCGGACGCGCCCGAAGGGCTGGTCGCATGGTGGACGTTTGACGAACCGGACAACAGTCCGGTCATTTACGACTATTCCGGTCATCGGCTGGGCGGACGTTTGCATCAGATCGCTCGTAGCCAGGGCCGGCGAGGTCGATCGCTGGTCTGCGAAGGCGGAGCCGTGCTGGTGCCTGCCGACCCGCGATTGTTCCCCAAGGAAACCATGACGATCGAATGCTGGGTCCGTACCGAAACGGCGGACCAGAACGACCGCTGGATCGTCAACTGCGTGTTCGGGCAGGGAACGTCCGGCTATCGGCTGGGGCTTTACAATGGACGCCCCACGTTCCAAATCCCGCAAACGCGATGGAGTCATTCGTTGCGTGCCGACCGGCCATTGCCGCTGGGTCGTTGGGTGCATCTGGTAGGAACCTTTGACGGGCACATGATGCGAATCTTCCTCGACGGCCATCAGGTCGGCGTCTTGGAACGCCCCGGCCCCATCCATGCCCCGAGAAACTCGCCGTTGGTTCTGGGCTCTTTCGCGCAAGACCACACGGCACACTTCCAAGGCCAGTTAGACGAGGTGCGATTGTACCATCGCGCCTTGGATACCGACGAGATCCAGCGTACCAGCCCGGATCATCGATGAACGTCGGCATCTTTCGGAGTTGGGGTAACACAACGCACTTTTTTTCTGGGATTTAGCTCGATGGAAGAAAATCCTTACGAAAGTCCGCGGACCGAAGGCGATCCACCGGTGGGGCAGAAGAGCCCGGTCGCGCGGCGGTTGATTCAGGGCCTAGTACTGCTGGGCATCCTCGTCGTGCTGGCCGCGCTGTTGCTTCCAGCCGTTCGTTCGGCCAGGGAACCGGCGCGGCGTTCTCAATGCGCCAACAATTTGAAGAACATCGCGTGGGCACTGCGAAATTACGCAGCGGAATACGAGTGCTTGCCGCCGGTCTATACGGTCGATGCGGATGGCAAACCGTTGCACAGTTGGCGGACGTTGATTTTGCCGTTTATCGAACAAGCGGCGTTGTACGACAGGATCGATCTGACCAAGCCTTGGGATGACCCCGTCAATCAGCACGCGTCCGAGGTGTCTCTTTCCGTCTACCGCTGCCCTTCGGTTGTCAGCCCGGACAACCACGCGAACTATTTGGCCGTCGTGGCCCCTTTCGGTTGCTTCCAGTCGACCTCGTCGCGAAAGCTGTCCGACATCCCCGGCGATGCTCACACCGTCCTGCTGGTGATCGAAGTGAACGAAGCGCACTCGCTGCCCTGGATGGAGCCCACCGAGGCGATCGAACCTTGGCTTCGCAACCTGGACACCTCCTGGGGACGCGGGCCGGAAACCTCCGTCCGCACACCGCATCCGGGCGGCGTTCAAGCTGTGATGTTGGACGGCAGCGTTCGCTTTTTGACCAGAGAGGAACTGGACGAGCTGATCTCGAAGACCAGCAACGGCACGAGCCAACTGGTCCATATCGAAGCCGAATAGAGCCACGCGGCATCCCATTGAAGGACGGTGGCCAGGCCGCCGAGGATCCGCAGCACGACCGCCGAGCACAGCAGAAGGAACGTCCGCCACATCCAGCGGCGATGAGCCTCCAGTCGCCGCGCGACTGCCGACCGCCAACCACACCAAGCACAGGTGGCCGTAGCGAGGGCCAGCAACCCCAGGCCGACGCCCGCAACGGCCCCGGTCGCCGCATAACATGCCATCCAAAGGCCGCTGGGCGCGATCATCAGCAGCACCAACGCCACTTGGACCCGTCCCAGACGGCGGTGCCAGGCAAAAGACCGTCGGCGCAGCGATTGGCTGATCAGCACCGTGCCCAGCATCAACGAAGGCGGCCCGGCGAGCAAGTGGACGTAGAACGCCCCGTGGTAGCCGTTCCAGAAATACGATTCGCGGCCGAACAAGAAGTCCGATTCAAAATTCGGGGGCACATAGTTTCGGTACTCCCACACAATGCTGACGGTCACCTTCCAGATCAGGATGGCCACCAGCATGACAAGCACCTGCACGGACGTGATGGAACGAAGTGGAGGCATCTGCATATCGTAACATATCCTGAGACGAAAGACGCCACCGCCGCCCGCGCCCCAACGGTTACCCCCAACGTTGCATGAAAAGTAGGACGGATTGGCAATCCGTCCGTGACATACCGATGCCAAACCGAAAAAGTCAATAGTGGCTGGATCTCACTTTCCGTGATGTTTCGCCGCGGTGTTGCGATCGAAGTTTCGCTCAACGCTGGACGGATTACCAATCCGTCCTACGAGGCAGCTTTATGCAATGTTGGGGTAGATTGATCGCCATCTATCAATGCGGTACACTGGGGGTACAGCGGGAGACGGACCGATGAATGATCCGGGCCAAAACGACGATGCGAACACTGCGCCGGACAACCAGCACATCGCCGGGGTCCTGGAGGAAATCGCGGATCTTCTGGAAGGTCAGGGCGCGAATCCGTTTCGCGTCAAAGCGTATCGCGAGGGGGCAACGACGGTTCGATCCTGGGAGTGCCCGATCGCGACGATTCTGGATCAGCAGGGGCCTGATGGATTGCAACAGTTGCCGGCGATCGGAAGATCGCTGGCTGGTTCGATCGAGCACTTGGTTCGCCATGGTGATCTGCCGATGTTGGTACGATTACGGGGCGATCATGTTCCCGAGCAGCTTTTGAGTTCCGTCGCGGATATCGGTCCCAAGCTGGCGGAGCGGATCCACCATCAACTGGGCATCGAAACGCTGACCGAACTGGCGGCGGCGGAGCGGGATGGGCGTCTGGCCAAGGTTCCGGGCATGGGGGAAAAGCGTCTGCGCGCCGTTCGCGAATCGTTGGCCGGCAGGTTCCCTACGTCGGCTGCCCAACCGCCGTCGACGGAGGCCGCTCAGCACGAACCGGACCGATCGGTACCGGTCGACGAGTTATTGGAGATCGACGAGCAGTATCGGCGGCTGGCTCGACAAGGTCGATTGCCTCGCATCGCGCCTCGACGCTTCAATCCGACTCGAGAAGCCTGGTTGCCGATCCTGCACACCGAGCGTGATGGTCGTCATTACACCGCGTTGTTTTCCAACACCCAGCGGGCTCATGAGGCGGGAACGACTCACGATTGGGTCGTCATCTATCGCGATGATGACGATCGCGGTGGCCGGTGGACCGTGATCACCTCCCAGTACGGCGCCCTGCGTGGACAGCGTGTGGTTCGCGGTCGCGAGGACGAATGTCAACCGGCGACTCGTCCCCCGGCGTTGTCCGAGGAAGCTGCACCGCCCGAGCGATCCGAGCAGAAGCACCAGCAGCCATTGCCGTTTGGCGATTGAGCATCAACAACGGTTCCCCCATGCGTTCGCAAGCCCGTGACCACGCGAGTCGGATTATGGCCGAAGCTTGGGCAAAGGGGCAGATGTCACAAGGGGTTGGAAGGGCAAGGGAATTGCAGGCAACGAACACGCCAAGTCACGACCTGAGTCCGGCGACGCGCAACTGTTGGTCGAGCCACCGGGCATCTGCGGGCTGCAACGGTGGTTCGGGGTCGGCCTGGTAGTTGATTCGGGCGT
>REEF01000386.1 GCA_007695205.1 Planctomycetaceae bacterium | reverse complement strand
CACATAAAAAAACCGTCTCAAAAGAAATTTTGAGGCGGTTTTTTTTGTGTAAAAACGGGACAGGATCGAATTCATGGCAGCTAATCTCGCAACACTGGCGCCGACAAACGCCGTCGGGGACATTAATAAATACGATTTCCATACGGACACGCCAGATATCTTCAAAGCTCGCAGGGGGCTTGACGCGACGATCGTCCGCCAGATTTCGGCCATGAAGGGCGAGCCGGCCTGGATGCGCGATTTCCGACTCCACGCGTTGGCCATCTTCGAGTCCAAGCTGATGCCCAAATGGGGCGGTGATATCGCGATTCCCTTCCAGGATATCTACTACTACCTGAAGCCCACGGACAAACAAGGCCATACTTGGGAGGAAGTACCAGAAGAGATCCGAAAGACCTTCGAGCGACTCGGCATCCCGGAAGCCGAACGCAAGTTCTTGTCGGGCGTCAAGGCGCAGTTCGAGAGCGAAGTCGTCTACGGATCACTGAAAGACGACCTGCACCAACTGGGCGTGATCTTCACCGATACCGACTCCGCCTTGCGAGAACACCCGGAACTTTTCAAAGAGTATTTCTCTCGAGTGATCTCTCCGGATGACAACAAGTTCGCCGCGCTGAATTCCGCGGTGTGGTCGGGCGGTTCGTTCATCTACGTACCCCCGGGCGTGCAGATCGACTTTCCATTGCAGGCCTATTTCCGTATCAATGCCGAGAGCATGGGCCAATTTGAACGTACGTTGATCATCGTCGACGAAGGTGCTTCGATTCATTATGTCGAAGGCTGCACGGCGCCCATGTACACCACCGAGAGCCTGCATTCGGCGGTCGTGGAGATCGTCGTCAAACGCGGCGGACGCTGCCGCTATACGACGATCCAGAACTGGTCGAACAACATCTTCAATCTGGTGACCAAGCGGGCGATGGCGTACCGGGATGCGACCATGGAATGGGTGGATGGGAACTTGGGCAGTCGGCTGACCATGAAATATCCGGCCGTTTACCTGATGGAGCCCGGGGCTCGGGGCGAGATCCTGTCGATCGCTTTTTCCGGGAAAGGGCAGCATCAAGACACCGGTGCGAAATTGGTGTTTTGCGCACCGCACACCAGCGGCCAGATCATCTCCAAGTCCATCTCCAAAAACGGCGGCCGCAGCAGCTACCGCGGGCTGGTGAAAGTCGAACGGGGCGCCAAGCAGGCCAAGTGCAAAGTGGTCTGTGACGCCTTGATCCTGGACCCCCAAAGCCGCAGCGACACCTATCCGTACATCGAGGTTGGCGAACAGGATGCGTCGGTCGGCCACGAAGCGAGCGTTTCGCGGATCGGCGAGGAGCAGTTGTTTTACCTGATGAGCCGCGGATTGTCCGAGCCCGAAGCCAGTACCATGATCGTCAACGGTTTTATCGAGCCGCTGGTCAAAGAATTACCCATGGAATACGCCGTCGAACTGAACCGTCTGATCGAACTTCAGATGGAAGGCTCGGTAGGTTGAATCTAAGGAACTGATGATGTTTGAACCCTTTGTTGCTCTTGCCGCCATCGACTTCTCTTTTGCGTTGTTCGTCGGCGGAATGATCGTTGTCGCGATTCTTGCTCTGCTGTTAGCGGCGGCGACGATCAAGTACGGTGCCTTGTGGTTTCAAGCCTACATGTGCCGTGCAGACGTAAGCCTGTTGAGCTTGATCGGCATGAGTCTCCGCCAGGTCAAGCCCGGGATGATTGTTACTGCCAAAATCATGGGCCGCCAGGCGGGGCTGAACATCCACCGCCAACAGGGCATGAGCACCGCGCGTTTGGAGGCCCATTTCCTGGCTGGGGGCGATGTCACGAACGTGCTCCGCGCCATCATCGCGGCGCATCGTGCGGGCATCGATCTGGACTTCGACCGCGCGGCCGCCATCGACCTGGCGGGCCGCGATGTGCTGGACGCGGTGCGCACCAGCGTCTCGCCCAAAGTGATCGACTGCCCCGACCCTCAGGGCGGCAAGACCACGCTCAGCGCCGTTGCGAAAAACGGGATCGAGCTGCGCATCCACGTGCGGGTGACCGTCCGCACGAATCTGCTGCAATTGATCGGCGGGGCCACCGAGGAAACGATCATCGCTCGCGTGGGGCAAGGAATCGTGAGCGCCATCGGCTCCGCCGAAACGCACATGGAAGTGCTGGCGATGCCCGACCGCATCTCCAAAGGCGTGTTGAAGCGGGGATTGGACGCGAATACGGCGTTTGAAATCGTCTCGATCGATATCGCGGACATCACGGTCGGGGAAAACATCGGCGCACGCCTGCAGACCGATCAGGCTGCGGCGGACATGCGCATGGCCTATGCGCGAGCCGAGGTGCGGCGCGCCGAAGCGATTGCCGAGCAGCAGGAGATGAAGACCAAGGTGGCCGAAAGCCGCTCGATGTTGGTGTTGGCCGAGGCCGAGATCCCTGCCGCCGTGGCCATGACCTTTCGTGCGGGCGGGGTCCACAGGGGACGTTTATCCCGGACCCAGCACGCGGAATCGTGCGAGTCAACCTCGCGGCACGCAAGCCGGCGTGTCCCGCCGGCGACGCCACGAAAAGCGCGCGACGTCCAAAGCTGGGAAACAGAGGGCGGCGCCTGCAATTGACCCGTTTCGCATTGACTCTCGGATCATGGAGCAATCCGCCATGAAAGTGTTGCTTGTCTCTCCCGCCACGCCGGAGACGTTTTGGAGTTTCAAGCACGTCCTGCGTTTCGTCTCGAAACGCGCGGCCTTTCCGCCGCTGGGCCTGCTGACAGTGGCCGCGATGCTGCCGACCGACTGGCACATCAAACTGGTGGATTTGAACGTGACTCGCTTGACCGACGAAGATCTGCGGTGGGCCGATTACGTGCTGCTGAGCGCGATGATCGTCCACAAGGACTCGGTCGACGAGATCGTACACCGTTGCCGGGCTTGGGACAGGCCGGTCATCGCCGGGGGACCGTTGTTTACCACCGGCCATGCCGCCTTTCCGGACATCGATCATTTCGTGTTGGGCGAAGCCGAAGAACTCATGCCCCGGATTGTCGACGACATGCGCCGCGGGACGGTCCAGCACACGTACGAGGCGACCAGCCGGCCCGACATCGCGCAAGTACCATCGCCTCGCTGGGATCTGATCGACCCGGGCAACTATGTCACGATGTCGGTCCAGTTCTCGCGGGGCTGTCCGTACGATTGCGAGTTCTGCGATATCATCGTCATGAACGGTCGCGTGCCGCGCACCAAACCGCCTGCCCGATTGGTGGCCGAACTGGAGCAGCTCCGCCAACGAGGATGGCAGAGCATGGTGTTCGTCGTCGATGACAATTTCATCGGCAACAAGCCGCAGGCCAAGGCGCTGCTGCGGGAAATCATCCGGTGGCGAACGCGAACCGGAACCAAGATGGGATTCCTGACCGAGGCATCGGCCAATTTGGCCGATGACCCCGAACTGTGCGACCTGATGGTGCAAGCCGGGTTCAAGAAGGTGTTCGTCGGGTTCGAGACGCCCGCGCTGGAGAGCCTGCAAGAATGCCGAAAGCTGCAGAACTGCAGCCGCGACCTTGTCGAAACGGTGAAGATACTGCAACGCGCGGGCCTGGAGGTCATGGGCGGGTTCATCGTCGGATTCGACAATGACCCGGCTGACATCTTCCGGCGTCAGTTCGAATTCATTCAACGCTCCGGTGTGGTCACGGCCATGGTGGGGCTGTTGACCGCCCTGCCCCAGACTCGGCTCTACCACCGACTGACCGAGGAGGGACGCATCGAAACGGAAAGCGGCGGAAACAATACCCGGGCCACACTCAACTTCCGCCCCCGCTTGGACCGCGAGTTCCTGCTCAACGGCTACCGGGACCTGATGAAGGAACTCTATCAACCTCGTAACTATTACCAGCGGATTCGCACCTTTCTGGAGCACCACAGACCGCAGGGGCCCGGACTGCGGATTTCCCGAGCGGAGGTTCAAGCGTTTCTGAAATCCCTGTGGTTGCTCGGGGTCTGGAACACCGGGCGGTTTGCCTACTGGCGTTTTTGCATCGGGACGCTGCTCCGGCGGCCACGCCAATTTCACGTGGCCGTCGAACTCGCCATCATCGGCTATCACTTCCGGCGCGTGGCGAAGCTGCTGTGAAGGTCGAACAAGAAGGAACCCGGCCTCGAGAAAAACATGCATTCCCCGTTCTGCTCCTTGTTTTCGAGGTATGCTGGGATAGAATATAAATGGGCTCATGCGACCCGCGTCAACGCGAAGGCCGCGCCGCACTGCCCGTCCAATGAATGATCGTCGGATGACTAGATAAAGGGCAACCCGATTGTTGCGGGGGGCCCGTTGGTGAGTAAACCGGCGTGGACGAACATTTGAAGTGTTCGTCCACGCCGTTTTTTTTTGCGGTGGGTGGCGCGGTTTCGAACCGACAGGAGGAATTCCATGGAAACGTCCAACTTAACAATGGCTCAGCAGGTTGCCCTCGCGGCCAGCGAGTTCCAGCAGCAGTGCACCGGGCACTCGCCCCAAACGGTGGCAGCCGTTCTGAGCGGGGAAACCTTGGTGATCACGCTGCAGCAGGCATTGTCGCCGGCTGAATTGGCCCTGGCCATGACTCCGGCAGGCGCCGCTCAGGTTCAGGAATTCCATCGGCAGTTGTTTGTGATCTCCGTCGACATGTTGCGGGACGAAATCAAGCGAATCACCGGGGTGGAGGTGGGCGAGTCGGCTGCGGAAGTCGTATCGGCGACCGGCATCATGGTCCAGGTGTTCCTGCTCGCTCATGGTTTGCCCGACGCAACCTGGAACGGAAGGGTCGTAGACGACTGGGCAGTGGAAGCTTGAGGCAAGGTGCCGCCGACGGTGGAAACGGAAATGCAGCGAGCGATAGCGATTCAATCCTGAAAACGGAGGTTCAACGATGTTGGTGTTGTCGAGGAAGAGCCGGGAGTCGGTGGTGGTCGGGGGAGCCGATGGCTTCCAGCATGTACTGCGAATCACCGTGCTGGAGATCAGCGGCGGAAAGGTGAAACTGGGCTTCGACGTCGATGCCGGTATCCCGATCCATCGCGAAGAGGTATGGCAGCGGATCCGAGTTCACGGCCCGTCGGACAGCCCAGCGGAAAGCAGGGCAGCGCCGGTTCCCCTGTCAGAGCCACATGGGTAAAAGCACCGATGCGCAGAATTCTTAATCTTTCACCTAAGCTGGACATGACAAAAAACCCTCCCGACGCATCATACCGATCACCGTACGCTCCCACCAGCCGTGGTCTGCGGGCTCCTTCTGCTGGTCGGTGACGCCGAACACGACAAGACGCCCCTCGGCCTAGGCTCTGTCAGAAAAGGGGTCTGACCCTTTGGAGGGCACGCTGAAAACTCGGG
>REEF01001056.1 GCA_007695205.1 Planctomycetaceae bacterium | reverse complement strand
AGTGACAGAATCCGAGAGGCGCTTGAGCCGGCGGACCTCATAGGCGATCACGATCTGCATGCCGAGAGCGTCGAGTGCGGAGAGGTCGGTACCCGACGGCGCTCGCGTTGCCGAACCAGTTCTTCCTCCCCTGCCTCCACCCTGCCTGTTTGATCCATCCTTATCGTCGTGCGGACTTTCCCCGGTGATGAGTAGCGGCTCTCCATCAATTAGGAGCGAATCGAAGTTATGTAGCGGGACTTTCGGGAGGGCGGGGCCTGGCTGCGTATCGGGTCCTGTCACAGTCCTCTCCTCACGCTCGTTTTGCGCTTCCGGTGCCGCTGTTGGCTTCACTTCGGAGGGCTCGTCGTCCTCGATCGGTTTGGTTGGGTCCTCCGACAGCTCATCGAGTACGTCTTGCAGGTGGCCGACAGCACCAGCGATGTCGAGCAGCTGGCGACGCTGGTCATCACCGCTAGTGACGAAAGCCAGGAAGGTCTCGACGAGGTTCACGCCCAGCGTGTCAGCCAGTGCCATCGCCAGACGTTGAGCCGCATCAGGTGCCGGAGGCCAGGCCGGTCCGTCCCAAAGGACGAAACCCTGGAACGGAACCCCTCGGCGAGGAGGACGGACGTAGTAGCTGCGTCTCGACAGGCGATCAATGTAGTTACCATCGAGCGTGCAGGACAGTTCAAGTTCACTGACGGGCTCAACATTTTCGGCGAATGCAATGAGGTTGACGCGGTCACTGTCTCGAGATCGCTCTGCGCGGATGCGAGCGAGAAGGGGCGGAACAAGACTTTGCAAGCCCGAACGGAACTCCTGGAGTTCTTGGTCATCGAGGGCACTCTCTCCAGGATCGGGGTGCCAGTCGAGGACTCTCTCAAGCACGCGACATCCGAAGATCGACGTAAGCGGGGCTTCGGCTGCTGGCTCAGCTTCGAGCACGAAGATCGGCAATTGACCGCTGAGACCGCTTCGTTCCTTGATGCCGGATGTGCTTGCGAAGAGCACATCCCGTGCTGGGAGAAACTGAAAGCCATCGGTTGACTCGGCCAGCAGCGGTGTCTCCTCCAACACCGGCTTGTCAATACTTTGTGCCTGCCCGCTGAGAAGTTCGAACAGCGACCGGTATGTCGGGCGAAGCACGTGGCGTAAGGCAGAGGGCTCGATCGTTGAGTTCGCGTAGAGCGTTTCGAGCTGCTGGCACAGAAGGTCCGCGTCCTCAATGGTGAAGGTGGACGGGCTGAGTTCGGTTCGTATGCCCAGTCGGTCACATACCGCACGGACTTCTTTTGGGAGATCGGCGTCGTATTCGAGTACCGGAACCAGGTCACCGGCATCCTTTTTTTGCCCACGAGAGGACGTGAAACGACGCTCGAGCTCCGGCGTGCGTTGCCAGGTTACGTCCGCTCGACGTGGCCCCCTGGATGTCGGACAGATTCCGCTTCGGCGGAGGCGATGTAGCCAGAGATTGTCGCCGGCGGACTCCAGCTCATCCTGATAGGCGCGCTGTGGCTTGCTTCGGGACTTTGGCCATTTTCCGTCGTCGACAAGTGCTATTTGAGTATCTGCCATGGGGGCGAACGATCCCCAGTTTCTGACGAGGTGTTCGAACAACCGCCGCGCCACGTTCCCTGTCGCATCTGCTTCTATCGTCGTGACGAGCTGCAGTGCATGATCGAGGTCGTGAGATTCGTAAAGGTAGGGCACGACGTGATCGCGGTTTGGATGTTCCTTGATCGTGCTGACAAGCTCTGCTCTATAAGACTCCCATGTCTCACCAAGTCCCTGGAAAGCCCACCCTTTGGGTTGGGTTAATTCTTTGGTTGTCAGCCAGCCGGTATCTCGGTCCTCCACGTCGTGGAAGTGGATCAGCCGAAGCGAGCGATTCACACCGATCCACGAAAAGAAGTTGAGCCAGCGCTCAAACTCCGAAGTCTCAAGGGCGCGGTCGACGTCTTCGTCGAGGCCCACCTCGTCATCTTCACTGGCCTCCTCGCCGCTTACCTCTTGCTTGGGATGCTCCGTGTCGAGGAGGCCCAGAAACTGCTCTGGGGCGAGGAGAAAGTGCGATTCGAGGACGTTGCCATCCTCACGTGATTCGTTTACTGCATTGACGACTTGTTCAATGGAGTTCTCCCCGACCCAATCTGACCCGAAGTAGACCCGATACGCGGGTATCCACGCTTCAGATCCATCGGCGGTTCGACAGGGCACTGGAAGGCGGCTCAGGTTGAAGTTCGGTCGGTCGCTCTGGAGGCGTTGGTAGCGCAGGGGTCGGTCGGGCTTGACGATAGGCCCGCCGGCGAGCTGGCAGATCGCCGCAAGGGATTCCAGATGCTGTAACCCAGCCCGCCACTCCATCACCTCTTCAGTCGGGTGGAGGCCCAACGCTGGAAGAACCGAGGCTTGCATGACATCCTGGAAGCCGAACTCTTTGATGTCGAAGAGGGCCGACCACACTTTCAGGTCATCGCCCAGTATCGAGTTACGCTCATTCTTGTTCAGGGCGCCCCAACACAGCGAGTGACACATGAACCGGAGACCCCGAAGGGGGAAGTCCTTGCGAGCCGACTGTGGTGGATAGAAGGCTGTGTCCTCTCCCAGTGCGACCCTGACGATGGTGCGGTCATCATTTCTATGCACCGGAAACACTGTCACGGTTCTTGCGCAAGCTTCAATGGCTTCACGCTCTTCAGCATCCGCGCGCTCCCACAAGAGAGCACAAAGTTTCAAGACGGGATCGAATTCGCAGCCCCCGGATTCATGGTCACGCAACGAAGAACGAAGCGGGTCTACGTCCTTCCCAAGTGCGGCGAAGCACTCAGCCGCACTTAACTGAAGGGCACCGTGGTCCGCTGCGACTCGTGCCCACCTCCCGTGACAGTACTGAGCACAGGGGAACTCGGCGCCGTTCCATGTTGCTGCCTCATCCAGGACCTCGCGGAAGAGCTCGCCTTCGCCCTCAACCAAAGAAGACGGGAGTGCGCATCGCGGAAGCGGAAGCACCTCGCCTCGCTCGGTCGGGAGCAGTGGAACATCCTCAATCGCCGCAACAAGTGACTCGTGGAGCAGCGCCGAGGTGTCACCAACGGCAGTATTGGGACATCGGTCCAGTACCTGTAGAACCCGCTCGGGGCTTTCCGCACGCAGGATCGGCAGCAGTCTATCCACGAAGAGCTGAGCAGCCATTCGAACGAGGTGCGAGTTGTAGTCACAGGTTTCCGAATTTACGCGGACGTGCTGACGTGACAGGTCCGTGGAGAACGCTCCGTTCACCAGAAGCGGATACGGGCAGGGCTCTGCTGTCGGGAGGAAAACATGAAAGTGCTTCCAGTCGTCCGGCATTTTACCGGCGGCGCCGTCTGCAAGGGCAGCGACTGAGACCTCGGTCACTTCGACGCCTTCCCACGCGGGACCGCTTAACCCAACCCGGTTCTCGCCGATCTCGACTCCGTCGTCGTGTGCCACAAGGAACGCAGCCTCGTCGCCGTCTGAGCTGGCGACAGCAACGCGATATATCCCCTTTCCGCCGAATCCGGAAACGGAAGCCCACTCGTTGTCATTTCGGACCTGCCGTTTGATGAGCCACTCCCTTCGCTCGGAACGGTCTGTCTGATCGACCTCGACCACGACAGACTCGAGATGCTTCAAGAAGAGCACCGTGGTCAGCGGCAAGGCCAGGAGTCGATCAGCGAGTAGTTGAACACGCTCTGGTGTCAATTCTCCTCGAAAGGGAAACTTGAAGGCCGTATTCATGCCGCCCGCTGCTAGCGCAGCCCATTCGGGATCCGCGTGTGGCTCAGTAATCGCAGCAGGGAAGCGCATTGCTGGCGCGCCACGGGGTTGATCGAGCTCAAGTTCTTCGAAGAGCTCGCGAATGAGTGGCAGGGCGCGGTTTGCCCCCAAGGAAAAGGAGTGCGTACGTGAGTAGACGGCAGGAGCTTCGGTGATCTCAAGCACGCTCTTGAATCCGAGTCCCTTGTGCCCGATCGAGGCCCTGCGGGTGCCGCTGGAGTCGACTTTCGAACTCGCGCCCAGGCCGCAAAGTCCATGGACATCCGCGTCTGTCAAGGGGCGTCCAGAGTTGGCCATCCAAAGAGCGTCGTCAGTAACCCGGAAAACCATCCGATCTTCTTCGGTGTCCTGGCTCTCCATTGCGTCGTCAGAGTTCTGGAGGAGTTCATAGACCAGCCGCCCCCGATAGTCACTTGCGACTTGGGCTTCTTGGCTAATGTCTTCCTGCAGTCTCCGTGGTGCTGCCCGGTACACCATGAGATTCTGTTCCACGATCTGACCGATCACTTCACCAGACATACCATTCATCCTCGTGTGCGGAGTCGGTACGTCCCTCGAGAGACCCGCTCGAAATCGTCGTAGGTCGTTCTGTTGTTGTCCGGGGAGTCAGCGCACATCCGTGACGTCACATGGGTCCGAATTGTGGACTCGGTTAGGTTCGTCCCGCGCTGGTCGAAAGCGTCTAGCACGTCCTGTACCGTAAAGGTCTCAGAGGGATAACCCAGAAACTCGGAGAGGACGGCTAGAATTTGCTCTCTTGCTGTTTCGCTCAACTGCTTAACTCCTTCGGCAAGAAACCACGACGCGAACGTGACACCAATCGGCGCGATTAATTTGGATCGAGCTAGCCGAAGCCAACTGGAACAGGCGTTTGCCACCCTGGTATCTGAATTACTGGTTAGCGTGTCGCCCAAGAATAGTGTAACTCTATCGCCCCAACATCCGTTCTCGATTTGTCATTCGCAACCCAGCCGATCAGTCGGCGGCCATGAAATGCCACTTGTTTGTCTATCTTTCATCTGGCTTTTAGGAAGTATAAACGATGCCTACTATCCATGAGCAGTAGGGCAGGCTGCAGATGGACGGATTTTCAGCTTGATGCCGGGATGATCAGCCGAAAATGAGCCCGGCTAGCTGGGCAGAACTACTGGGTGCGTAAGTAAAATACCGGGTTTGTCTTCGGACGTTTCTGAAAGGGTTGTTGTTGGACCCTTGCAAATAAATGCCTGGGTTCGACTGTTGCCTTGTGGGCGTGTGGGTGCCCGGTTGGGTATCAACTGGTGCCCAGTTGGTGATTGGAAGAAAGCCTCACCTGTACCCTCATCTAAGACCTTGTATCTTCCAGGAGAAGATACTTTCCCTCATAATGACGTGTCCTGCCAGACTAAGAAGGGCTAACTCGAAAACCAAGAAATCAATCGGGTAGCTGATACATCGGCGTGGATTGAAATCAAGGTTGCTGAGTCTCACGGCGCTGGGCTTTCAGCCTAAGCTGAGAGCCAACAAAAGTGCACGGGCTGGATCCGATGTTGTACGTTCTATCTCTATCCCCAGCTCCGTTTTCGCACGCAACGCTCGTTGGTACTTT
>REEF01000630.1 GCA_007695205.1 Planctomycetaceae bacterium | reverse complement strand
CCCCGGGCCCGTACTCGACGAGCGAGTCGTGATCAATAGCTGATCAAGATTCACCCGGTACCCGTCATCTACTGTGAATCCAAATGTGAAGTAACCCGCCGAACGCACCGGATCTAAAGAGTCATAAACATGCCAACCGCTTGAATTAATAGAATTTGTGGCACCCGCTGCCGAGAGCCCTCCCCCACGCGTGACCACATTTCCAGTCACATTGTCTGCGGAGAATGCCGCGGTCGTGGAAATCTGATTCCCAGGCTCACCATGTAGGTTCCAGGCAACGATTACTCCGGCGGATGAGCTGCCGTTCATCGATAACCAAAGGATAAGCATTGCAAAAAATGTCCACGGATGCTTTGTCATGATGCTTTTCTTTCGATCTAAAGAAATCTCCCCAGACCACCCTGGCGACGTATTATTCGCAGATTAACTTCCCGATCAGGTGGCTGCAACCCCTAACACAGAAAACGCCAATAAATAATAAGTGGTATTCGGCGAGATCCAGGACAGCGAGTTCAACTCGTTGGATCTTCGCGCGATTTTGGAAGCCCCTAGGCTCTGTCAGAAAAGGGGGCTGACCCTCTCCGGCCACACCGTATTTCCCGAGTTTTCAGCGTGGCCTCCAAAGGGTCAGACCCCTTTTCTGCCAGAGCTTAGCCTCTTGCCCGGCGAGCGGGTTTGAGTTCCTGGCCAAGATGCCGCATCACCCGTCTGCGGCCACTTCCGCTTGTATTGCTGCCCAGGTTTGCTGGATGTGGTGGCGTTCGGTGGGTTCGGCGCCGATGGCGATGCGGACCATCCAGCGGCCGTCCAGCACGGCGGGGGTCAGGTAGGTGAATCCGGATCGATTCAGTCGATCGACCCAAGCCAGCGTGTGTCGGTCCAGCACTTCGCCCGAAAGGCCCGGCGGTTCGTGGCGGACGCAGACGGTCTGCAACGGAACGGGCGCAAGCACTCGCCAGCCGTCGGAGGCACGGACCTGGTCGGCCAGCCAACGAGCGTTTTCCATGTCGCGTCGCAGACGGGTTTGCAGACCGGATACGCCCTGTTCGCGGATCAAGAACCAGAGCTTCAACGCGCGAAAACGTCGGCCCAGCGGCAACCCCCAGTCGCGATAGTTTTTGACTTGCCCGTCGGCCGACGATTGCAGATAGCTCGGATTGGTCGACATGACTCGGACCAGATGTTCCGGGTCGCGAACGTAGTAGACCGAACAATCGAAGGCCGCGCCCAACCATTTGTGCGGATTCAATACCAGGGAATCGGCGTTTTCGATCCCTTCCCACATCCAGCGGCACTCGGGCAGGATCATGGCCGATCCGGCCATCGCCGCATCGACATGCAACCACAGGCCATGGCGTCGGGCGATGGCAGCGATCGCTTCGACCGGGTCGATGGCCGTAGTAGTGGTCGTGCCGGTGGTGGCCACCACGGCGCACGGCGCTTTGCCCGCCGCCACGTCAGATCGGATCGCGGTCTCCAACGCATCGGGAATCATCGCAAAGCTGGCATCATGGTCTATCTGGCGGATGTTGTGGCGTCCGAACCCGGCCAGCAAGGCGGCTTTTTCTACCGAGCTGTGGCTGTGAGCCGAAACGTAGACGACCAGCGGCTTGGTTTCAGCCTGCAGACCGCCCTGGGCGAGTCCGAAGTCGGTGCTGCGTTCCCGAGCTGACAACAGTGCGACCAGCGTGCTGGTGGACGCGGTGTCCTGGATCACGCCGCTCCATGCATCGGACAGACCGACCATCTGCCGCAGCCAGTCGGTCATCACCTCTTCCAGCTCGGTCAGTGCCGGACTGGACTGCCACGCCAACCCGATCACGCCCAGTCCGGTGCTGAGAAAATCGCCCAGGACGCTGGCCAAGCTGGCGTTGGCTGGAAAATAGCCGAAGAAGCGAGGGTGCTGCCACAACGACAGGCCCGGCAAGACAACGCGGTCCAAATCCGCCAAGATCGCCTCGAACGGCTCGGGCCGATCGGGCGGCGATTCGGGCAGCAGGCTTTTAATCTGGCCCGGCGATACGGGAGCCATCACCGGTAGATCGGCGATTCGCTGGCGATAGTCGGCGACCCAATCGACAACCGCATGACCGTATTTTCGGAATTCTTCGGGGCTCATCAGGATCGGACTCTCGTTTTCATCATCGGCAGGATGCACGGACCGATGTCGCAGCCGGTTGATGCGGCCCAAGATTCCGGGACGGCTACTCTCGACGCTGGCGCATCCGCCGGCTGTAATCCTCCAGAATGCGGCGTTCTCGATTGGTCAGACTATCGATGCCCTCGCGGCTGACTTTCTCCAAAATGCGATCCGCTTCGTCGTCTTGCCGTTGCATTTTCTGCTCGGGATCATGCACGCGAAGTCGCGGGCCGCGACGCAACTTCGGCCAGCCGCCTGAGCCTCCCAACCGACCCGGCGTCCAACGGCCCAGGTTCCATCCCATCCAGAAGTAGCCACTGGCGAACAGGATACCGACCAGATGGACATCGAAGGCGATGTTCTGCTCGCTACGGCTGTGACCGATGAATCCCAATGCGTCGCCGGCGATCATCAGCACGCCCAGAACCCAAGCGGGAACCGGTAACACGAAGAACAGCAGGATCGTCCGTTTGGGAAAGCAGTAAACGAACATCAGGATCACGGCGGCCACGCCGCCCGAGGCGCCGATCACCGAAGCATTGGCGACGTCCATCAGATTCAAACGGACGCACCATACCAGCGACCCCAGAACGATCGCGACAAGGTAGAACCGCAAGAACTCCGCCCGTCCCAAACGCCACTCGACGTCCCGGCCGAAGATAAACAGCCCGAACATGTTCCAGAAAATGTGCCCGATATCGTTCGGGTTGTGGACGAACCCATACGTCAACAGCTTCCACCACAACCAGGGTTTCCACAGATCGTGCGGCGTCACGGCCAGCCACTGGACGAGCCGATCTTCCCCCACAAACACGTTCAAAATATAAACCGCCGCGTTCAAGATCACCAGATTGGTGACCATCATCCGCGCTCCCCCACCCGGCGATTGCGGTTGGTAGGAATCCTGCGAGTAATCGCGATCGTACAATCCCATAATGGTTCCTTAGAATGCTTACCCGCAGACTTCCGACGAGACGTTGGCTGGCGTGTCGACCGAAACGATCGCACAGGCCTCGTCCGTTTCCCAGATCACAACTCGCACGGCCCGGACCGCCGTATCGGCCAGCAGTTCAGGGCAGACGGATTCCAACAAATAGCGGGCCATGTTTTCGGCGGTCGGATTATTCGGCAGCAGGAAGTACTTGCATGGCTGGACCATCTTCGCCGCCGCGATCCCGTTCTGGTCCTGCTGGTTCAGCACAAACCCATGATCCCAATACTCATCGATCCAGCCCTTGAAACGTTGTTTGAGGATCGCAAAATCGATGACTCGCCCGATCTCATCCGTCTGCTGGCTCTCGACGAAAAACTCGGCCGTGTAATTATGACCGTGGAAGAACTCACATTTCCCCCCGTGTCCCAGCAAGCGGTGCCCGGCGCAGAATTTGATCCGCCGCATGATCGTTAAGCTCATCGAGTGCCTTCTCCGTACAGTTTAGGATTATCGCGGTGGCGAGTCTGATCGCGTTGCGTCTTCTTTTCCAAGTTTCGCTCGAACGCCTCGGTCAAATCGACACCCGTCTGGTTGGCGATACAGATCAAGACGAACAAAATGTCCGCCAATTCATCTGCCAAATTGTAAGCCTGGTCAGAAGTTTTGAAACTCTGCTCCCCATAAGTGCGTGAAAAAATCCGAGCCAATTCGCCGACTTCTTCCATCAATTGAGCCAGATTGGTCATCTCGGAGAAGTAGCGGACACCGACATCCGAGATCCATTGATCGACCCGTTGTTGCGCTTCGTGAAGTTCCATCGTCACTACCAGGTCAAGGGCGCAGTCCGTCCGGGATGCCTTTGGTGACAATCGCTACAGCATCGTGGGGATGCAGGCTTTCCAGGTGACTGGCTTGGATTCGATAGTCCGTAAACTCGGGTGCCGCTTCCAAAACCGCCCGAATGCGGCGAGCCGAATCTTCGCAAAACATAAGGTTCTCGCCATTGAGCCGAGCGAATTCCTGCTCGTCACTGCGTTTGACTGCGGCTTGGACCGGCGTCGCCACCGCCGTCTCGATCAGATCGATCAGCCGGATCAGGTTCAGATCCCGGCACTGCTGGTGCAACTGGACCGTCACATCCGCCAGGCTCCGTTGGCTGTGCGGCGTCGCCAAGGTGCCCTGGCTGCCCAGCCAGTGCATGACCTGAGCCACGCTTAACCAACGATGCTCGCCGTACTGCTCTTGAAACTGTCGCTGCAGCAGTTGACGGGCCAAAGCGGCCGAGCACGGGCAGGTGCTGGAATAGGCGACGCTGACGTGTACATGGTGCTGTACCCGGTCCGCGTGCCGACGTCCCTCGACGCGTACCGGATAACTGCGGGGCGTCGAGTGATTGCTGAGCAGCGAGGATCGGGTCGCCATCAGCTCGAACTGGAAGCTCAGATAACTGGAACGGGTCAACCCTTCGTGCGAGGCCACAAAATCCAACAACAAGCGATCGATCAATTCGATGCTCAGCTCGTTCTGCTCCAGTTCCCGATGCAAGGCCAGGAACAAACGGGACATGTGGATGCCCTTGGAATCCGGATCGTCCAAACTGATCCACGCGGTCGCTCGAGCCGGGGTCACCATCACTTGGCCCGAGTGATCACGCAAACGCAATGCTATCTCGATGCCCTGCATGCCCACCCAGTCCAACGCGCCGCCGACCGTAGCCACCATATCCTGAGCGATATCAGGCATCGGTCCCGGTTCGCCGGTCAGTTCGCGCGTTGCGAACGGGATCAGCGACGCGTTGCGTCCGGTCCGTAGCATAATGAGTGGTAACCTCGGATCTTGAGCCGTTTGCGAGTGAGTCAACCGTTCAGAATAGCGGTCCATCGTGGTTCGTCAAGCCGCACAGCGTTTTTCGTCGGTGGCCGGTTTCAATTTCTAACGCAGGCTCACTTCGCTTAGCCGCAACCAAAGTAGGTTGGGTCTCCGACCCGACCCGACCCGGTCCGACCCGACCCGGTCCGACCCGACCCGGTCCGACCCGACCCGGTCAGAACCGGTCGGGACGGAGTCCCAACCTACGAAGATCGGCACACCGCGCGTATCCTACGGGCGAAGACATTAGGTTCACGCGCTTCCTTATTGACGATCGTTTCCGCCGCGGATTTGCCGAGTGTCAGCGGATTCCTATGATGTCTGTGGAAGTAAGAAGGAGGTCGGTGGGTCTCGCGCGCCGAGCGGGGCCACGTTGGCTCGCAGATGCCCACCAGAAAAGCAGGTCCCCCTCGGCGCGCGGGGCCCACAGC
>REEF01000537.1 GCA_007695205.1 Planctomycetaceae bacterium | reverse complement strand
AAAGGAGGCCCTGGTCATGAATCTATCGTTGAAACAAGCGGGACAGATTTTGCTGTCGGTCGTGGTCCTGGCGATGTCGATGCTTCGAGCGTCAGAAGCCGACAGCACCTTGGTATTTCCAGCGGATGCCCAGACCACCGTGTTCATGCTGGACGGTCAAGAGTACCTGGAATTGGGGTTCGCCGGCTGGGGACCCGGATGGGCATGGCAGAGCTTTCGCGGCGAGATGAATGCAGAGGGAGCCGTCGGTCTGGCCGTCAGCAACACAACGATCGCAGCATCGGGGGCCAACGTGCAAATCCGTACAAGCACTGCCCAAACGGGGCCTCGGCAGTTGACGATGCAGACGCGGATCACCAGTGATCGTGATACCGATTTGACCATGCTGATCGCCGGGCTGAACCCAGAGGAACGGTCGTTCCGCCAAGGCCAGGCGGTCGTGACGGATGTGGACGGCACCAGCGTCGAGGTGCCTTTGCCGCCAGGCCGTCGGGAATTGGGCCAGCAGGTGAGCCAATTGCTGCTGCGCGACAGCCAGGGCCGCGAGACCGTGTTTACGTTCGAACCGGCTTTAGCGCTGACAGCGGACGGCGACCTGCGTATCGAACTGGCTCGCCAACTGCAAGAGCAGCAACCCGTCCAAGCCAGTTTAACGATCGATCTGCCGGCGCCGCTGACGTATTATCCGCACCCGGACCGGGTTCCTGAGGACTCGGGGTTCGACCAATGGTACACGTTCACACCCGACGACGATTACGGAACACCGGGCGAATTCGACATGGACGACTGGCTGGACGCACCGGCCGGCAAGCATGGGCGTATCCGAGCCGAGGGCGAGCGGTTGCTGTATCAAGACAGGCCCATCAAGCTATGGGGATTGAATCTGTGTTTTCGATCCGGCACGGCGCCGTCGAAGGACGTCGCCGATCGGCGTGCGGCTCTGTACCGCAAATTCGGCATCAATGCGGTCCGGTTGCATAAATGGGCCGACGGACCAGGCTGGGCCGGTATCCAGACAGAGCAGAGTGCGTTGGAGTTCGACCCGGAGGGACTGGATCTGTTCGATTACCAGAACGCCCAATTCCGTCAGGCGGGCATGTTCCTGAAGCTGTCCCAGGCCTTCGGCACGATTCGCGTGGGAACGGCCGATCTGCATCTGGTGCCGTACGCCGAGGAGTTCGGGTCGCTGGACAAACCGGGTGCGCGGGTCGGCGGCGGGAACAGCACGCTGTTCTATTCGCGGGAATTGCAGGACGCGACGATCCGGCAACTGCAGAACATCTTGAACCATCGCAACCCCTACACGGGGCTCACCTACGCCGAGGATCCAGCGGTGGCTTTTGTCGAGATTGTCAACGAATCGAGCATCTTGTTCTACACGTCAATGAATCCGCTGAAGCAGAGCCCGACGTTGCGAAAGAGGATCGCGGAACGCTTCAGCCACTGGCTGCAAGCAAAATATGGCGACCAAGACGGGCTGGTCCGGGCCTGGGGCGTTTCGGCCATGGACAGCTTTACCAACGAATTGGCCACGCCCGACGGTCAGGCCGAGGATCTGGCTCGAGCCAATATCCTGCCGCTGGGCAACCCTTGGTTCTGGGACCCTGACCAATTAGCCGGGTCCCAGCAGTTCCGCCGTCAACGTCTGCTGGATACGCTCGAGTTCCTGTACGGTTTACAAGTCGAAGCGTACGAACGGATCGTCACGGGCATTCGCCAGACGGGATACGAGGGCGAGATCATTGGTTCGAACTGGCACGCGGGCCGCATGTTCAGCCATTATGCGAACCTGCACACCGACCAACGGATCGGCACGATCGACCGGCACAACTATTTCGGCGGCGGGGGGCGCAGCCGCATCGATAACGGGTCCATGACTCGCGTCCCCGGCTCGGGAATGCTCAGCACCGGCATGGAGCAGGTGGCCGATCGGCCTTTCATGCTGTCGGAATGGATTCATGTCTATCCGAACGAATGGGGCGCCGAAGGACCGGCGATCGTGGGCGCGTACGGGATGGGTCTGCAAGGCTGGGATGTCAGCTACATGTTCCAGAATCGTGACGACGGGCGATTCAGTTCGCAGATCGGTCGCGAGCGCTGGGATGTGACGGCTCCCCAGGTGTTGGGCCTGTTCCCCGCCATCGCGCGGCAGGTGTTGCGCGGCGATGTCGATCGCTCCGAAGTGCGCGCCACCCGCTACGTGCATATGCCGTCGCTGCTGGAGGGCAAACTGGGTTTCGTGGATTCGGTGGGCAGCTTGCAATATGACGTTCGCACGTTCGACAGCGACCAGGTGCCGTCTCGCGCGCTGGCCGTGGCACGGTGCGACGTTCAGTTCACCGACCGGTTTCAGATCACGCCGCCTTTCGACATCGATCGCTACGTGGAAGGCGACGAGTACATAGCGAGCACAGGCCAGTTGCGGTGGCGCGAGGGCCAGGGGCGACACGATGGCCACTTTACCATGAACACGGCGGGAACCAAGGCGGTGGTCGGGTTCGCTGAGGATCGGCGAGCGGAACTGGGGGAAGTCACGATCACGCCGCGCTGCCGGTTCAGCGCGATCTATGTGACCGCACGGGGACAGGACGACCGCATCTCCGACGCTCGCGATCTGCTGGTCGTCGCGATGGCTCGAGCCCGAAATACGGGGATGAAGGTGGTGGCCGATTCCCGCATCCTTCATCCGGGAGACGCGCCCGTGGTGCTGGAACCGGTCCGAGCCGAAATCCAGCTCCAGCGCCCGGGTCGCTTTACGGTGCACGTGCTGGACCACAACGGGCGCATGACCGATCGCACCGTGCCGGTCGAAGGCGGGCGATTCCAGATCGACGGAGCGACGGATCGAACGCCGTACTATCTGATCCGCTTCGGCGAATGAAACGTGCGGCTGATGATAGCAACCAAGACCAGACCCCAATTCTATGCTGGACACCGAGTCCCCAAGAAATTACCTTAGAGTCGATGCGTTGAACGTACACGCACATCTCGAAAGGCGTATTCTTGCATAACAGTGCTTTGGACGCCTTGGGGCGCGTGTCCTTGGAGGTCGACTGGTTGGTTTGCAATGAAGGAAGAAGACATGATGGTTCGGATCGTGAACATATTGGGGCTGGTGTGCGTGATGTGCAGTGGTTTCGGGGCGGCGGCAGTCGCCGGTGCGGAACTGCCGAATATCCTTTGGTTGACCAGCGAGGATCACGGCCCCGAGATGGGTTGTTACGGCGATCCGCTGGCCAATACGCCCCACATGGACGAACTGGCCGCTCGAGGTTTGCTGTTTACCCGAGCCTGGTCGTGCGTACCGGTTTGTGCGCCGGCTCGCACCGCCATCATCCTGGGCGTGTATCCGTCCAGCAGCGGCGGCCTGCACATGCGCTCGATGGTTCCCGTACCAGAGCAGATGAAGCTGTATCCGGAATTCCTCCGCCAGGCCGGCTACTATTGCACGAACAACAGCAAGGAAGATTACAACTGCCGCCAGCCACGCGGGCTGTGGGACGAATCGTCGCGGAAAGCCCACTGGCGCAATCGCCAGGAAGGGCAACCGTTCTTCGCCATCTTTAATTCGACCAGGAGCCACGAGAGCCAGATCCGCACGCGGCCGCACAAGGCGATCACCGACCCAGCCCGTGTTCGCGTTCCCGCCTATCATCCGGACACGCCCGAGGTGCGTCAGGACTGGGCGCAGCATTACGACAAGGTCACCGAAACGGATGCCGATGCGGGCGCACGATTACGGGAACTGGTCGAAGACGGTTTGGCGGACGACACGATCGTGTTCTACTACGCCGATCACGGCAGCGGCATGCCTCGCAGTAAACGCTGGCCGTCGAACTCGGGGCTGCATGTGCCGATGATCGTCTATTTTCCGGAAAAGTGGCGGCATCTGGCGCCCGAAGAATACCAGCCGGGCGGCCGATCCGATCGGATGGTGAACTTCGTCGACCTGGCCCCGACGCTGCTGAGCCTGGCGGGCATCGAGCCGCCTGACTGGATGCAGGGACATGCCTTTGCCGGCCCTTTCCAGACCGAGCCTCCTGAATTTATGTTTGGCGAGCGTGGACGGATGGACGAACGGTACGATTTGGTCCGCTCGGTCACCGATGGTCGCTACATCTATCTGCGAAACTACTTTCCCCACGTCTCGCAGGCGCAGCGGGTCGCGTACCAGTTCCAGACACCGACGACCCGTATCTGGCGCGAGTGGTTCGACGAAGGTCGGACCAACGACGCCCAGTCGATTTTTTGGCGAGTCCCCAAATCGCCGGAGGAACTTTACGATCTGCAGAACGATCCGGACGAGGTCCGGAATCTGGCCGATTGTCCCGAGCATCAAGAGGTGTTGCGCCGGTTACGTCAAGCGCAGCGCGCGCACGTGCTGGCGATCCGCGACGTGACCTTCCTGCCCGAAGGCGAGATCCATACGCGGTCCGAGGGCAGCACGCCTTACGAACTGGCTCGAGACGAAGCTCGTTATCCCCTGGAACGCATCCTGGCGGCGGCCGAGCTGGCTTCGAACCTGGACCCCGCCGCGCTGCCCGAGCTGGAGACGCGGCTGGCTGATCCGGACAGCGCCGTGCGATATTGGGCCGCACTGGGCTACCTGATGCGCGGCCGCCAAGCGGTCGTCGACAACCGTCGCGTTCTGCTCGACGCCTTGCAGGATCCCGCACCTTATGTCCGAATCGTCGCAGCCCACGCGTTGGCCGAGCATGGTGCTGACGAGGATCGCACCGCCGCGCTGAACACGCTGAGCGATCTGGCCCCGCCGGAGACCAACGGCGTGTTGGTTTCGATGTTCGCTCTGGGCGTGATCGAAGCGTTGGGTGACCATGCATCCCCGCTGCACGCCATGGTCGGCGATCTGTCACCCAAAGGCCCGTCCCCCGACGGACGTTACAACTCGTACGTCCCCCGCTTGATCCAGAGCATTTCCGGTCGAGATTGATGAAGTGAGAACGGCGTTTTCTCGAGTCGCTGCCGCGGGATTTTCCCGCCCCATCCATCGGTGCTGAACCCGACGGCGCTTTGACGATGGAGTGGCATCGATCCAGAAGACGTTCCAGAGATTGCTGCCGATGAGCGCGTTCGAGATCGCGGCGACCGCGGTCTTTCTGAGGAAGAGACAAGGTGGCTGAAACAGGCCATGGAAGTACCGCGTCCTGGCGTCCGGGAAAGATAGCGTGAATTGGATCGGCTCCGCAGAACAGACAGCCTGGATCCCAGTCAGCAGGCAGAAATGGTGGAGCTGTACGACGAAATCGAGGCCAATCACGCTCGAAGAATGGAGGCTGCGGTCGAACTTGCCAGACGATGGCAGGTTTCGCTCGATTCGATGATGGACCAGCTTGGTTTGACCCCCGCGGCTAATGATGACGGAACTGTGCTTCAGCAATGGCCGAGTGCTGAAGTACCCGCACGCGTTGGAAATCGCGAATCGACTGCGACAACGATCCATTAGCCTGCTCGATTGTCAGCGGAGACTTGCCCGCTTCGGCACGTCGTATCGCATTCAGGCGACCGCGAAGAATCTCTTCGATCACAACGATGGCAACCGATTGCTCCTCGCGCGGAATCGCCCCGGCACGCTGCGAATAACTCGGGTTGCCAGCCAGGATTTCGGTAAAGACATCGGTGTCAAAAGCGATCATGGTTCACGTTCCGAGTCGCGCAGACGATAGGCCTCGTCACAGATTTCTCGCAGGGTTGGATCGTCACGGTAAGTTCCCGCCAAGCCCGAAACACTCTCTGCGGTCCGGTGGTAACGATTGCGATGACCGCACGGGCCATGCCTCGCGTGAGACCGTGACGATTAACCAAAATAGCTCGATTGCACCGCATTACCCTTCCGATGTTACTTTGCGCTGCTTAGGGATATCAGGGAATTCAAGGGATTTGAAAAGATTGAGTGGTTGTTTTTGGTTGGGGCGTTTGATCGTCCCGACAACCATTTGATGTTGGTCCCGAACGATTTGTGCGAGGTGACCATTGTGGCCCCCAAATTACCAAGTTACTTAAAACTACATGTGGAGAAACCCGCGTCGGTGACGCCGCGGCAGGAGGAGATTCCAGGTTTGTCCCGTCTGCGCGATGCGTTTCGCCAGGCGACCGGTCTGCCGTTGGGTTCCGATCCGAATCCATCGGGGTTGGCGACGGAGTCATCGGCGGGCGAGTGGAAAGAGCTGGCCGCGTCGATCGGGCAGATTCTCCAGCATCTTGAGCACACGCGGACGGCGTTGTGGCATCGCGAGGCGGAGTTAGCGGCCGGGGTTCCGGTAACCGTCCATCCGGACGAGCAGAGTCATCTGGCGGTGCGATTGGAGACCGTCTTGAAAGCCGGCGCTCAAGCGATCGGCTGCCAGGCCGTTGCCATGTACTTGCTGGACGAGACCAGCAGGCATTTGAAGTTGCGATCCTGCTGGGGGCTTCCGAGGAGTCGGTTCTTGGATCCACCTCGTGCTTTGCGAGGTGCGGTGGTGGATTTGGAAGCGTTGGTCGGTCATGCCGTGATCCTGGAGGACACGTTGTTGCTGTCCGATTGGAGCGTGCCGGAGGAGTTTCGTTCGGCCATTTGCGTTCCGATTTCGACGCCAACCACCCTGCTGGGCACGCTTTGGATGTTCTGCGATCGACCTCGTATGTTTTCGCAGGACGAGTCGAATCTATTGGAGATCGTATCGGGTCGGCTTGCGGCCGATCTGGAACGTGAGATGTTGTTGCAGCAAGCGATGGACATCCGCTCGATCAAGCGGCAATTGCGTCATGCGTCCCGCTGGCAGGACCATCGACTGCCTCGGATCAAGCCCCTGTTGCACGGTTGGGAAATCACGGGCAAGACGATTCAAGGCGACTACTTGGGAGGCGACTTTCACGACTGGTTCGTGCTGCCCGATGGCGCGTTGGGCATCGTCGTCGGTGATGCGCAGGGCAGACTGGTCGAAGCGGGATTGACGGCTGCGGCGTTGCACTCGACGGTCAAAGCTCACGCCAACTATCTCCACTCCGCGCAACAGTTGGTTGAACGAACCAACGAAAGTCTTTGGTCGGCATCTGCGGGTGACCAATTCGCATCACTATTTTACGCGAAGATCCAGCCGGAATCGGGGCGGTTTGAATGTACGGCCGCAGGGCATATCGACGCCTCGATTGTCGGTCAGCAGGCTCGGCCGTTGGCGACCGTCGACGATTCGCCGCTTGGCATGCAGCCCGACACGGCGTATCCACTTCAAAGGGAACAGCTTCAGGTGGGCGATTCGTTGATCGTTTTCAGCCAGGGTTACAAGCGGTCGTTAAAGGCGGGCAAAGCGAAACTGCTGTGGCGTTTGGTGCAACGCCACCATGCCTTGTCGGCCGACGATCTGGTCGATCGGATCGAAGCGTTCGCTGACCAGCACTGCCGCGAGGGGGTCGTCGAAGACCGGACGCTGTTGGTGATCAAGCGAACAATGGTTTGAGCTGTGAGTTATTTTTGGGGAGCCATGTTACGATGAAAATTGGCCGGGGGCATTGGAGCGGATGGATTCTGCTGTGCTTGATGGGTTGGACGACGCTGATCGCGGCGGCGGAACCGTCTGCGAATGCGGCGTCGGATGCTCCGCAGGCCCAAGTGTTGATCGTCTACTACTCGTTGCAGGGCAACACGCAGCAGATGGCCGAGGCGGTTGCTGAGGGCGTCGCGCGGGTTGACGGTGTGACGGCTCGATTACGACGCGTCGAGGATTGCACCCGCGAAGATCTGCAGGCGGCGGACGGTCTGATCCTGGGGTGCCCCACGTACTTTGCCAGCATTCCCGGCACGATGAAGCTGGCGATGGATGATTGGAACTGGAAGTGGAAAGTCGATTTTACGAACAAGGTGGGCGGTGCTTTTGCGACCGGGGGCGGCCAGACCGGAGGCAAGGAACACACGGTCATCTCGCTGTTGTTGTTCATGCTGAGCAATCGGATGATCGTCGCCGGTCCGCTGTATGAATCGGTCGAACGAGGCACCGAGTGGGGCGAGATGGGATCGTCCGCGATGACCGGTCCGCTGGATCCGGGAGTCAGCGACGGCCAGCGCGACGCGGCTCGACGCTTGGGCGAACGCATCGCACGCTTGACACGCAAGATGAAGGATGCTCCGTGATCATGTTCGCGGCACCTTCCCATCAAGACTACGAATCGGAGATACCCCCGTCGTGAACGTCCTCGTCATCCTCGTTCTTCTGTTGATCCGCTACCTTTACAACCTGCAGCGCTTGATCGGCCGCTGAACGAACCGAGTAGTCCGAATCGTAACGAGCCACGATCTCCAGGTGCGGCACGGCCGCCGGGTCCCCGATGGCTGCCAGCGATTGCACCGCGTGTAATCGGATATACCACACACTGTCGTTCAACGCCTTGATCAACACATCCACGGCCTGATCGGCCTGCAGTTGTCCCAGCGATTCGGCCGCCCGCGCCCGGACTTCACGGTCCTCCTGCCGGTCACGCATCCGCTGGATCAACGGTTCGATCGCCCGCGGGTCGCCGGCGTTGCCCAGCCCTTCGGCGGCCGCCATCCGCACCATCATATTCTCGTCCTTCAAAGCGGCCAATAAGCACGTGATGACTGCCGGGTGCGGTTCCGACACTTTGCCCAGTTGCCGAGCGGCATGGGCGCGCGTCAGGGCTTGAGGCGAATTCAGGCGCTGGAATTTCTCCATCAGTTCGGCGGGCGCATCGGCAGGGATCTCGATCGGTCGAAACCGACTCTCCGGATACCCGCCCGACCAGCAACCGACGATCGCCAGACAAGAGGCCAAGATCAAGGCGTGAGGGCTGAACATGGACTTCGGAAGATTTCGTATCACGGCCATGCTGTTTGGTTTGGTCATTCCAGTATTCATTCCACGGCCGTCAGCAGTTCGCGGATTCTGGCCTTCGCCAACTCGATCGCCTCGGGCAGTTTTTCGGGCAGTTTTCCGCCGGCCTGAGCCATATCGGGCTTCCCGCCACCTCCCCCGCCGACCACTTGGGCCGCATCGCGGACCCAATCGCCAGCTCGCAGCCCGCGTTGGACCAAGTCACGGCTGATGCCGGCGATCAGGGTGACTTTATCGTCGCCCATCACCGTGCCGAACAAGACGGCGGTCGAATCGGACTTCTTACGGATCTGGTCGATCCATTGACGCATCAGGTTCGGGTTGATCCCCGGCGTCTCGGTGACGATCACTTTGGTTTCGCCGATCGTTTCCGCTCGCTCCAGCAACCCGTCGGCGGTCAGATCGCCGGATTGAGCCAGTTGGCCGATCTGCCGACGCAGATCCTGAGCCTCGTTTTTCAGCGCAGCCAACCGTTGCGGGACATCGAACGGCGCGACGTTCAAGGCTCGGGCCGCCTCGCGCAACGCGGCTTTGATCTGCGCCGCGCTCAACTCCGCGTCTTGGCTCGACGGCGGCGCCTGCGGCTCATCGTCCGGCAGTGCTCCGCCGCTGGCCAGCAGCTTGCGCAGATCCCGGACGGAAGCGATCAGCGCGCAAGCGGCTTCGGGAACCTCCCGCAGACCGGTACCCAGGATCCGAGCCGCCTCGGTCAGTGCCGATCGCGTCTGATCCAGGTACTCTTGAGCCCGATCGCCGGTCAGGGCGATGATCCGTCGCACGCCCGCCGCCACGGCCTCTTCGCCGACGATCTCCAGCGGTCCGACGTCGTTTGTGTTGTCCAGGTGGGTACCGCCGCACAATTCGCGGCTAAAGTCGCCCATCGTCACCATCCGAACGGGATCCGGATACTTTTCCCCGAACAGCATCATCGCGCCCGCCTGACGGGCTTCGGCCAGTGGCACGATCCGCCACTCGATCGGCTCGGCCGCCACGATCCTGGTATTCACGTCCCGCTCGATCGCAGCCAGTTGGTCTGTCGAAACGGGCGCCATGTTCGTGAAATCGAATCGCAACCAGTCCTGGTCCACCTTCGAGCCTTGTTGTTGGGCATGCGAGCCCAAGTTTTTTTGCAGGGCATGATGCAGGATGTGCGTCGCGGAATGAGCGCGGCGGATGCCCTGGCGGCGCGACGCATCGACGCGAGCCGTCACGATCGTACCGGTGCGGAGTTCGCCTTCGACCAGATGGCCGTGATGCAGCAGCAAAGAGCCGTTCTTTTGTGTATCGCGGACCAGAAAGCGGAAGTCGCTGCCCACAATCTCGCCGCTGTCGCCGACCTGCCCCCCAGATTCGCCGTAAAAGGGCGAGCTGTTCAAGATCAGGATGATCTCCTTGTCGTGTCCTTGCTCGGCCAGATGATCGCACAACTGGCCCTGGGCCACGATGAATCTCAGTTCGGCCTGGGCCTCGATCGCGTCGTAGCCCAGAAACTCGGTTTCGTGCAAGACCTTCTTGACCGCGTCGATCGGTCCGCGATCGCCCATGACGGTATGCACCACCTTGCCCGACGCCTGGCCGTGCTCCGTCATCGCTCGACGGTACCCATCCCAATCGAACGCCAGATTATTCTCGGCCGCTAAGGTCTCGAAGACCTCGGGCGGTACCCCGTAGGTCTGGTACAGGTCGGCAGCTTCCGAGCCGTCGACGGTGGTGCGGTTGGCAGATTTCATTTCGTCGAAGATCTTCTCGATACGAGCCAGCCCGGCGTCGATCGTACCGAAGAAGTTCGCCTCTTCGTTGCGGATCACTTCCATCACTCGCCCGACCGTACCCTCCAGCTCGGGATAGGGTATCTTCATCGCCTGGACCACGGCCGGCACCAGTTGATACAGGAACGGGTCACGCAAACCCATGTGGTGCCCGTCCAGCACCGCGCGGCGCAACAGGCGGCGGATCACGTATTTTTCCTTTTGCGGGCCCGGGTACACGTTTTCGTGAACGGCCATCGCACAGGCTCGAATATGGTCGGTGATCCTTCGCAGACGGCGACCGGCATCCGACCCGAATTCGTACTGCGTCCCGCAGACTTCGGCGGCGGCATCGACGATCGGTCGCAGGATATCGATATGATAATTCGTCCGGACTCCCTGCAAACAAGCAGCGGCGCGTTCCAGGCCCATCCCCGTATCGATGTTTTTGCTGGGCAGCGGCCGCAGATTGTCCGGCGGATCGCCCACTCGGTGGAACTGAGTGAACACCAGATTCCAGATCTCGACCGAATCTCCGAAATCATCGTGATAGAAGATCTCGCTGCACGGACCGCACACACCGTCGGGTCCTTCGCTGGGCGCGCCGGCGGGCCAGAAGTTATCGAATTCGTCCATCCGTTCGATCCGCTCCGGCAACAGGCCGACGTCGCGTTGCCAGATCTCGGCGGCCTGGTCATCATTCAGATACACCGAGACCGTCAGACGATCCGGATCGATGCCTAGCCATTGTTTGTCCGTCAGGAACTCCCAAGCCCACAGGATGGTTTCACGTTTGAAATAGTCCCCGAAGCTGAAGTTCCCCAGCATCTCGAAAAACGTGTGGTGATAGGCAGTCCGCCCCACGTTTTCGATATCGCCGGTCCGCAAGCATTTCTGGCACGTGGTGGCCCGAGTGAATTCCAGTTTGACCTTGCCCAGGAAATGGTCCTTGAACTGGTTCATCCCGGCGGGCGTGAACAGGACCGAAGGATCCCAAGTCGGTACCAAGACATCGCTGGGCTGGCGACGATGTCCTTTGGATTGGAAGAAGGCGAGGTATTTTTCGCGGAGTTCGTCGGTCTTCATGGCTGGTTCGGAGCATCCTGGTCTGAAACGGTCGAATATCGCAAGCGTCTATCATATCGCCGGCGATCCCATCGGTACAGCCGACTGGTCGACGGAAGCGAGGTCAGCGGGTTCGGCAGTCGTTTTCGGCCAACAATTAACCCTAGGGGAAGCGGTTGCCCGAAAACAACTTCCGACCCCTTCCGTCGATTCCACCAAGAAATACCTGGCCGTGTGCTTAGAAGACTGTCGAAAACGACGCATCAAAAGCCTTGGAGGGCTTCGTTCAGGGTTCCCAGATAGAACAGGGCTAACCGGAAGATCATCAGGACAAGAAAAACGCCGACGGTCACCCAGACACCCACGGTCGCTGCCATGGTCAGGCCGCCCGCCGCAGCGGCGGCCCGGTTCCGATAGTCCTCGGCCATGTGGCTCATCGTCGTGCCGGGCGTGCCGGCGATCTCGGCAGCTTCCAGGGAATCCAAGAATTCATCCGGGAACATGCCGGTTGCGCGCAACGATTCGTGGAACTCACGGCCTTCCAACAGGGCGGTATCCACCTGATTCATGGCCGCCTTGTAGAACGGGTTCTGCGTACTTCGCAGCGACAACTTCATGGCGTGTCGCGCGTCCAATCCGGAATCCAGGGTCAGGGCCAACGTCCAGGCGAATCGGCTGAGCGCGCTGGTCTGCAGGTAATTCCCGATCACGGGTACCTGCATGGCAATCTGCAATGGGGTCGTTCCCAACCAGCCTCGCAGCAAAGCCACCCCAGCCAGGGCTCCGAAGGCGAAGACCAGGCTGACCAGCATCGCATAGATCACCAGGCCGCGACCGCCGACCAGTCCGAACCCCAGGATATCCACCGGTTCGCCGCCCGCACCGCCGCCGATCATGCCCAGCACGAAGATCAGCAACCCGATCACGCCCAGCGCCATGACCAACTGCAACCCCGGCCAGGCGATTCCGAACAGGAACGTTCGACGCAGGAACATCAGGTGTTCGTAGTGTTGGGCCAGTCCGATCAGGACTTCGTCCAGTCGCCCGGTTTTCTCACCCACATCGACCAGGTCGCGGACCAGCGGCGGAAAGTAATCGCTGCAGGCGGCGAGCGATTCGGCCAGGCTGTCCCCAGCGGCGATCCGATCGCGAACGATCGTGGCGCGGTGTCGATAGGCGGGCGTACCGCGCTGGGCTTCTTTGTCCCAGACTTGACGCAGATCGACTCCGGCTTGGAGGGAGACGCCAACCCGCTGAAGCATCCTGGCCAATGGTTGTAATCCGATTCGTGTCATCCGTTTCACTCTTGGCCACGGGCCTGTTGAGGATGTCTAATCCGACGACGGGTCTGTACGGGGTTTTTTGGCTAACACCGGCAGGGTAAAAGCGCCGGCAGGTTTTCCGTCCAGGATGCACATCCAATCGTTCAGATTGTCCAGCCGGACGCGGACTCGTTGCCCCACGCTGATCGACCGGACGTTGGCGGGCATGTTCTCCAGGATTCCGTAAACGATCTGGTTTTCGATCCCGGTGACTCGAACCCACATGAATTCGACATGTTCGCCATCGGTAAACGGTGCTTTGACCAGGAACGGCGGTTCATTGTCGCCATGCTGTTCGTGGCGGTCTTCGAACGCCGCCACGAACTGAGGCCACCGTCGCCGCGCTTCGTTCACGGCCGCCTGCATTTCGGGATCGTCGGCTTCGATCGCCAGCACCGGCGGGTAGTACCAATCGCAGAGCGCTTCCAGGGGATCGTCGCTGCGCAGTTTTTCTTCGGTCGTGGGATCGTAGAGGAAGACTCGGCCTTCGACCGGTTCGACCACGGCCAAACAGTTTTCATCGGCCAGCTCCGCCAGCAGCCGAGCGATCAAGCGATAGGCATGCCGCTGGCCCTCGTCATCGTCCGAACCAAACCACTGGACCACATCCACCGCAACCCAGGCCCGATGCTGCTCGATCGCCTGGCGCACGCGGATTTCCCGAACCGCTTCGGCCACCCCATCGGAATCGTCGAAGTAGGGGAAATCGACGTTGTGGATCAGGAGCAAGCCGGGCCAGTGATTGCAGAAGAACAGGGGCGATTCCCCGATCAGCAGCGATCGTGTCTGTTCGGCACCCAGCGATTCGTCACCGTCCTCGTCCGACGCGACCTGGACGTCCGCCCCCCAGGCTCGCGATGCCACCCGGGCTAAAGCTTCCGTTTCCAGATAGACGGCTTCGCGAAACAGCAAGACCAGAGAGAACAGCGGCAGATCGCCGTCCACCGCTGCGTCGATCCGATGGTACAGCAGCCAAGCGAAACAGCCCAGCAGCATGATGACCAGCACGGGCTGCCACCACGTCAGGCCGTCGCGCCACGCCTGGACCGCCAGCAGCAAGATGGTGATCGTCACCAGCAGCAGGCCCAGCGGGCGAGCCCATGAGCGTCGCGCCCACAGGCCCATCGCCAGAACGCATCCTGCAGCCGCGACCAGCATCCAAGGATTCACATAACCGTGGTGAAACGCCAAGCCTCGCAGCAGAAGCGAGCAGAAAAGCAGCAACGACGACAGCAGGACGATCACCGCCCCACGCGATCCTGCTTTTCTACTGAGTGTTCGGCGCTCCATAGAAACGACCATTCCGTCAAGAAGACACCCTTGCCACCGCCGGCCGACTGACAGCGGAGATCGATCGGATCGGTACCCGCACGGACAGCCGGAGCCGATCTCCCCGTACCCTGGTTAGTGTACCCCATCGTTGCGTAAAAGAGTAGGACGGATTGTGAATCCGTCCGTGAAATGCCAATGCGAAACCGAAAAAGCCGATGGTGGCAAGATCTCACCTTCCGTGATGTCTCGCCGCAATGCTGCGATCGACGTTTCGCGCTGCGGTGGACGGATTGCCAATCCGTCCTACGAGGGAGCTTTTGGCAGCGTTGGGGTGCACTCTCGCAGGAACCGGGTGCACACCCCTTGCAACCAGAAGGTCCGCCGCCGACAATGGGCGTGGGTGGCGCATGGATTCCGCCCCGTTCATGACCTGGCGCAACACGCGTGCATCCCCGGGAAATGAATTCGACTCGATCTGCGAACCCTGACAGCAAAGGAATTCGAACATGTCCGACCGTCCCGCCGTGATCCTGTCCGGCTTTGCCGACGAGTGCGCTAACGAAAAAACTGCGGAACAGCAGTTCTGCGTCTTCGCCGCGCTCGGGCTGCAGTATTACACGATCCGCTTCATCGATGCTGGCAGTGGCGTGAAAAACGTGATGAAGCTGACCAAAAGCGAGATCACCAAGATCCGACACCTGCAAGACAAGTATGGGCTGAATGTCTCGTCGCTCGGGTCACCGATCGGCAAAGTCAAGTTGCTGGACGTCGAGGATGGGACCAAGAATGCCTACATCCCCTTTGCGAAGTACCTGAAGGAAGACGTCGCCAGGGCTTGCGAACTGGCTCACGCCTTCGAAACCAAGTTGATCCGCGGCTTCTCGTTCTACCATCCGGCCGGTACCGATGCTCGCGAGCACCTGCCGCTGGTGGTCGATCAATTGGGACAGATCGCCGAGCATTGCCATCGCAGCGACCTGACGTTCGGTTTGGAACTGGAGGCGAATCTGGTCGGGCACACGGGTCAGTTGTTGGCCGAGATCCATCGTCAAGTCAATCATCCGGCGCTGATGCTGATCTTTGACGGGGCCAATGTGGTCACGCAAGGCTATTCGGCGGACGAAACGTTCGAGCACTACGCCCTGATGAAGCCGGGTCTGGCCTGGATGCACATCAAGGATTACCGCCACCCCCATCCGGCCAAGAAAACAGACCATGTCGACGAGGAGGCGCTCAAGCACTTTGTGCCCGCCGACCTGGGGCACTCGGGCCACGAAGCGATCCTGCGCGATTTCCGCGACATGATCCCTCGCCTGGAACGAAAACTGAAGAAGCGGGGGATCCCCGGTGTGTTCCTGGACATGGAACCGCATGTCAAAGGCGGCGGGCAGTTCGGCGGCTTCAGCGGTCCGGACGGCTTCGGCGTCGCATTGCGCGGGCTGTGTCGCATCCTGGATTACGTCGGCATCGACTACCATCTGCGCGACTTTGAAGACATCAAAGCCGCACGTGGACTCTGAGCCGCCTACGAACCGTTTTCGTCCAATGACCAGCGGACTTGGAACCCGGATTGCTCCAGCCAGCGAGCAACTTCGGCCCCCGAGCGCTGGTCGGTGACCGGGAACTGTTCGCCCGTATCCGACACATCGTCACGGTATCCGCCCGGCGCGGTCGAACTGCCGGCACTCATCTGCGTGATGCACAATTGGGCCAAGCGATTGCGCAGCTCGGCCGCTTCGCGGGTAGAAAGCACCAAGGGGGCGCGTGGAAAGGCGATTCGCAAAGCGCAATACCAGCGGATCAACTGCTGGTCGTCGATCGGGAACGGAACCTGAAACCCGTCCGGCGCCGCGTGGATGCGAGGCAGGCTGAAGGCGAAGGTGCGGTCCGGAAACCGATCCATCAAATACGCCGCGTGCCGCATCATGATCGGGATGTCATGGTACGGGTCGGCCAGTCCGATCAAGACGCCCAACCCCAACCTGGCCATGCCCGCCTCAGCCGCTCGGTCCAACGCCTCCAGCCGCCAAGGATAAGATGCTTTCGGACCCCGCAGATGGTACTCGCGATAACGGACCGGATCGTACGTCTCCTGGTACAGGGTCACACCGCAAGCTCCCGCCCGGACCAGCTCCGCATAGGATTCTGTGGACTGAGGCGCGATCTCGACGGCCGGAACGATCCCCTCCGCGACCATCGCCCGCAGGATTTCGGCGTAATAGTCCGTGGTGGTCAGACTCGGGAAGTCGCCGCCGACGACCAAGAGATGCCGAAAACCACGGGCGTACAGCCAACGAGCCTGGTCCAAAGCCTGATCGCAATTCAGGTGCCGCCGCGCTATCTCCAGCGGATAACGGAAACCACAGTACGTGCAAAAGTTGATGCACTGGTTCGAAACGTAAAGCGGTGCGTAGACGACCATCCGCCAGCGTGGCGCGGCAGATCGGTCGTCCGTCGAGCAACCGAAATGCAACCGAGTCAATTCAGAGGCGCGATCGGTCAATGCCGAAAGGGGAACTCGCGGATCGACCAGTTCCAACGCCTCGCGGATGGTATCGGTATCAAAGCGACTGTCCTGGATCGCCTGGCCTGTGCAACGCGGCAACCGATCCGGGCGGCCTGCCAGACGATTGGCCAGTTGATCCAACTGGTTGACCAGTGTCTCCGTCTGCCAAGACCAATGATCCCCCTCGTCCTGCAAATGCCGATAACGCCAGCGTTCGATACGCCCGGCCAACTCGCGGCCTTCCGAGTGACCTGCCAAACCGGTGGCTAAAACCGCCTCGGCTACCTCCAATAGGGAAAGATGGTGGTCTGCGTGCTGGTCGTATTGGTGAATCCAGTCGGTAATGGGCGCGATAACGTCCGTCCATTCGGTGATCATCCGATTCATGATGGCTTATATGCGAGAATTGGGGGGTAGTCGAGGCGGAGCACCTTCTTCTTTGCCACGACCTTGGAAAGCAACCCCAACAATCCTAGATTTTGCGGGAACCGTCAAGTACCATGTTGCGAGGTAGACAGGCGGGGCCCTGATGCTACGAGGCGAAGGCTGTTGGTCGGAAATTCCCAAAATCGAGGGGGAGGGGTGAGGATGAGAGATGCGTTGGTCGAGGGCGTCGTAGGTAGCGGCGATAACGCTCGATTATTTGACGAACGAGTTCTGGTTGTGGACTTTGGGTCGCAGTACGCCCAATTGATCGCGCGTCGAGTGCGCGAACAGAACGTCTATTGCGAAATCGTACGCCACGACATCACCCCCGAGCGAGTGATGGCTCATCGTCCTCGAGGAATAATTCTCTCAGGGGGACCAAGCAGCGTTTACGAGACCGGCGCGCCACGTTGTCACCCCGAAATCCTGCAAATGGGCATACCCGTGTTGGGGATCTGCTATGGCATGCAGCTCGCCTGTGAATTACTCGGCGGTCAGGTCCAGAGTGTACCGTCGCGCGAGTACGGACGAGCCCGTTGTTATGTCGACCGGCCCGAAGAGCTGCTGGCAGGCTTCACGGCCCAAACGGACGTCTGGATGAGTCATGGGGATCAGGTCACCAGCGTTTCGGATCAATTCATCTCGTTGGCGCACACCGAGACCTGTCCGATCGCTGCGGTGCGGCACAAGAGGCTGCCCGTTTACGGGTTGCAGTTTCACCCCGAGGTCACCCATACGCCGCAGGGCGGTATGCTGCTGCATAATTTCGTGACCATGGTCTGCGGTTGCGAGGGCACCTGGAATCTGGGCGATTTCGCTCGCGAGACGATCGACCGGATGCGCGATCAGATCGGATCGGGGCGAGTGATCTGCGGATTATCAGGCGGCGTCGATTCGGCCGTGACGGCCGCGTTGTTATACAAGGCCATCGGACCGCAGCTTTCCTGTATCCTGGTGAATAATGGACTGTTACGAAAGGCCGAGCAGCAGGCGATCATCGCCATCTTTTCAAAGCACTTCCAGACAGATCTGCACGTGGTCGATGCCGAATCGCGATTCCTGTCGGCGTTGGCCGGAGTGATCGAGCCACAGGAAAAGCGTCGCCGCATCGGGCATGCCTTCATCGAATGCTTCAAGGAGGAGGCTACCAAGATCGAAGACGCTCGCTTCCTGGCTCAGGGAACCCTGTACCCGGACGTGATCGAAAGCGGAGCGGCACCCGACGGGCCAGCCGCGACGATCAAATTGCATCACAATGTGGGCGGATTGCCCGAGGAGCTGGGTTTCGAGCTGATCGAACCGTTGCGTGATCTGTTCAAGGACGAGGTTCGCCGCATGGGTCTGGAACTGGGGTTGCCTGGCGAGATCGTGTGGCGTCATCCGTTCCCAGGGCCGGGACTGGCCGTACGTTGCTTGGGCGAGGTGACTCGACAACGTTTAGAAGTGTTGCGCGAAGCCGACGCGATCGTGGTCAACGAGATCAAAGCGGCCGGCCTGTACCGCAACACGGCCCAGGCCTTCGCCGTCCTGCTGCCGATCCAGAGTGTCGGCGTGATGGGCGACGCTCGCACCTACGAAAACACGCTGGTCGTCCGCTGCGTGGATACCGACGATTTCATGACCGCCGACTGGAGCCGTCTGCCGGAGAGTCTGCTGGCCCGGATCTCCACACGCGTGATCAACGAAGTCAAGGGCGTCAATCGCGTGGTCTACGACATCAGCAGCAAACCACCCGCTACCATCGAATGGGAGTAAACCCCAACGTTGCATAAACCTCCCCCGTAGGACGGACTGCCAATCCGTCCCACTTCTTGTGCCATCATGGGGCAAATGCCCTGCCGAAAGAGCCCAAGAATGCTGTATCGACGAGCACGACTTGCCACGCGACTGGAAAAGACAGCTTTGTTGGCCTATATTAAACCTGATTGTGGTCTGACGAAGACACTGTATTTTACCACCACGAGGCCCAGGGAGTTTCCAGCATGCTGTTTCCAACCGATCGTTCGAGTCGTTTTTTTGTTTTGTTCGCTTGTTTGATGTTCGCCGTTCCGGCCGTGGCGGCCGAACCGGGGTTCGAGCTGCGTGACCAGCCGGGGCAGCACTTGGATGTCGTCTACGGCGGCCGAACCGTCGCTCGATACATGTACGCTTTCGATACCGAGCGGTGGTCCGATACGTACAAGCCTTACTTGCATGTGATGAACGCGGACGGTGACCAACCGATCACCAAGGGGCCCGGGGGGCAATTCCCACATCATCGTGGGATTTTTATCGGATACAACCGCTTGGCGTGGGACGGTTCGAATTACGACCTGTGGCATATGCGTGGAACGCCGCAGGTGCATCAGGAGTTCACGGAACAGCAAGCGGATGCCGATCTGGCTCGGTTCACTTCCGTCGTGCACTGGAACACCAAAGACGGTCAGACGCTGTTGGAAGAGCACCGCACGTTTTTGTTCCACCCGACCGAGTTGCCCGAGCTGGTCAAGGTCGATGTCCGCTCGACACTCAAGGCGGTAGCCGGAGACCTCCGATTGGACGGCGATCCGGAGCACGCGGGCGTACAGTATCGGCCAGCCAACGAGCTGGATCGATCGCAGAGTCGGTACTTATTTCCGTCGGCGGATGCGGATCCGAAGCGCGACAAGGACTTGGCTTGGGCTGCCCTGCGTTACGTGCTGGACGGTCATACGTACACGGTGGTCCAGATGAACGCTCCAGCGAATCCCCAGGGGACGGTTTGGTCTGCTTACCGAGACTACGGCCGCTTTGGCGCGTTTCCCGTAGCAGATATCCCGGCCGGTGAAACACTGACTCTGGATTATCGCTTCGTCGTGATGACCGGCGATCTGCCGGAGCGACCGCAGATTCAGGAACGATTCGACCGGTACGCGGCCCAGCCGTAAAGACTTGATGTGCAAAAGGAGATATTTCATGGTTCACGTGATCCGTCTTTTCGGCCTTTGTGCTATCCTGCTGATCGTCGTTGCGGTGGCACCGCAACCCGTGGTTGCTGACAGCCATGTTGCCTTCGCATTGGACGAGCAACCCGGCCAGCATTTGGATATCCGCTACGGGAAGCGCGTGGTGGCTCGCTACATGACCGCCTTCGATCCCGAGCGCTGGGACGAAACGGCTCGACCCTACCTGCACGTGATGGATGCTACAGGTGAAAAACCCATCACCAAAGGGTTGGGTGGGCTGTTCCCGCATCATCGCGGCATCTTTATCGGATACAGCCGGTTGCGAGTCGGCGACCAGACCTACAATCTCTGGGGCATGGGCAGCGGTGCTCAAGTCCATCAGGCATTTGTCGACCAACAGGTCGGTCCCGACCAGGCGCGGTTCACATCGCTGGTCCACTGGCAGACTAAGGACGGTCAACCGCTGCTGGAAGAGCGGCGGACGTTCGTCTTCCGGGCGGTCCCTGCACCCGAGCTGTTGAACGTCGAGGTGCGTTCCGAGTTGACGGCCGTTGCCGGTAATGTGACGCTGGACGGAGACCCTGAACATGCGGGCGTCCAATATCGGGCAGCCGATGAATTGGAAAAGGACGCGACCCTTTACGTATTTCCGACCGAAGACAACGACCCTCGGACCGATCCCGATCTGGCGTGGTCTGCGATGCAGTACGTGCTGGACGGCCAAACCTACGCAGTCGTCCAGATGAACCACCCGAGCAATCCGAAGCAGACCATCTGGTCGGCCTATCGTGATTACGGGCGGTTTGGCGCTTTTCCGAAAGCAGAGATCGCGGAAGGTCAGACGGTAGAGTTACAGTACCGATTCTGGATCACCACCGGCCCTTTGCCGGAGCGTCAACAGATCCAAGCCCGCTACGAACAGTACGCGTCGACAAAATAGTAGCAGGCATACTCCGTGTGCCGTCCGCAGTTCACAGCACACGGAGTATGCCGTCGCGTCGACAAAATGGTAGCAGGCACACTCCGTGTGCCGTCCGCAGTTTACGGCACACGGAGTGTGCCTACTACTTTGGAATGGAACAACTGATTCCTGCCCGGTCGCTCAGCACAGCACTTCGCGTAGACGGCGTCGCGCCATGCGACAGTAGTCCTTGTTGCTGTCGATCCCCAGGTAGTGGCGCCCCAATTGCTTGGCCACCAAGGCCGTGGTGCCACTGCCCAGGAACGGATCCAAGACCAGCCCGCCTTCGGGCGAACTGGCGAGCAGGCAGGTTTGGACCAACGATTCCGGGAAAACGGCGAAGTGGACGTCGCGGAACTTGGAAAGCGGGATAGACCAGACGGTCCGCTTATTTCGGCCTTTGGGGTGGAACGCTTGATCCCAACGGCCATGGTGCAGGTTCGGATTGCCCTGATTCTTGCCCGCTTCGGGCGTTCCATCACGTTGGAAGAAATGGTTTCGCCCACCCTTCATGCGGCTGTTCTCGGAAAACGTCACGTGCGGCTCGCGGATGGCATCCGCATCGTAATAGTATTGAGAGCTCTTGGTCAGGAAAAACACATACTCGTGATCCGTCGTCGGGCGGTTCTTGACCGCCGACGGCATCGCATTGGGCTTGTGCCAGACCACGTCGCTACGCAGAATCCAACCCGCTTGGCCCAACGCCAAGGCCACTCGCCAGGGCATGCCCAGCAGCCGTCCGTCGACATACTTGTCGCCCAACACCAGCCATAGCGAACCGCTCGATTTGACTGCCCGATGGCACTCGGTGAAGATCGCGACCAGCCGATCCACGTACTGCTCCGGGGTCTTCTCCTGGCCGATCTGCGATTCGCTTTGATAGTTTCGCTGCAGGTAATAAGGCGGGCTGGTCACGATCGTATCGACCGTTTGATCGGGGATATCCTGCAGCAATCGAGCGGCATCGCCGCACAAAATCTGGTCCGTCAGATGATCGATTGATTCAGTCATGATTGGCAATGTTGGTCTTCGTGGGTGGTGTCTGTGCAGCATCTGTGCGATCCAGCCACCGGTATCGGCACAGGATCGTCACCGCTTGAAATATCGGGGATTGTAGCCATATCGCTCCGCCGTGACGATTGGTCATTCCCAACCGAACCGGTTCACGCGATGGATCGTGAGCGAATAGCCGCTCGATCGGGTGATTGGCCGCACTCGCTTTTACTGCGTTCAGAAATAGAATCCGGTCGGCACAGGAACTTAGCCCGTCTTGAGGTGTTTTCATAACAAGCGGTACATTATGGTGATGGTGTTAAGCAGGAGGGATTTCGGAATATCGAGCCAGCCGATGATCGAGCGAGTTGAGGAGGGCGAAAGCTGTTGCTGACCAAAGCTGCGGAGTCGCGGAGTACGTCCTACGAGACAGTCGACCCAGACGTCCGACTGATGCTCGAGGTGCGCGACGGCAACGCGGCGGCGTTCGAGGAACTGGTGCTTCGCTACCAGAATCGTCTGATCACCGTGTTACAGAATCTGGTTCACAATCGGCATCGAGCCGAGGAGTTAGCTCAGGATGTTTTTCTGCGAGTCTTTCGGGCTCGTGCCAGCTATCGCCCCGAGGCACGATTTGCCACGTGGTTGTTCACCATCGCTCATAATGTGGCCAGCAACGCACTTCGTGCTGCGGCTAGGCAACACGAGGTGAATGTATCGGTGGGCCAGAGCGGCGAAGTCTCAGCAAAACCGATGGATTCGATGGCAGTGGCGCCCAGCGGCCTGATGCCGGTTCGGCAATTGGAGAAAGGCGAGTTGGCAGATATCGTGCGTCAGGCGATCGATTCGTTGGGCGAAAGACAGAGGATGGCCGTCATGCTGTCAAGATTTGAACACATGAGCTACCAAGACATCGCGAAAACGATGGGATTGAGCATCCAGGCGGTCAAATCGCTTCTATCGCGAGCCCGGGACAATCTGCGCCAGATCCTGGAGCCTTACGTTCAGGAGGGTATTCGACCATGAGTGACGAACACAACGCCCTGGAACAAGACACCATGGTCGAAGAACTGGTGAGCTATCTGGACGGCGAATTGGATACGGAATCGAACCGTCGAGTCGAGCGACGTTTGGCTCAGGATGCAGACTATCGTCAGCGACTTCGCGAGTTACAGCGGTCGTGGGATCTTCTGGATCATTTGCCTCGAGCGGACGTCGACCATTCGTTTACCGAAAGCACCATTGCGATGGTGGCTCTGCAGACCTCGGATGATTACCAGCATGTCCAGAGGACCGATTCGCGTCAAAGACGTCTGATGATGGGTTCCGCACTGGCATGTGCCATCCTGGTGTTCGTCGCTACGTTTTCGGCGACTCGATGGTGGGCGGGCCGTCAGGATCGAAAGCTATTGCGCGACCTGCCGGTGATCGAGAATATCGATCAATACCGATATGCCGAGAGCATCGAATTCCTTCGTCTGCTGGAGCGTGAGGGATTGTTCGTCGAGGGAGGGTTGGACCATGAACTGTAGGTTGTTCATCACGATGCTGTCAGCCAGCATGTTGATCTTGGTGATTGCCGGATGGACCGAGGGCGACCCGGCTGACAGCGAGGCTCGACAACGTCTGAGTGCCATGTCCGCCGCCGAAAAGCAGGAACTGGACGCCAAACGGGCTCGGTTTTACGCCATGCCGGAGAACGACCAGCAGCGGTTGCGTCAGGTTCATCGCGATTTGTCCGAGGCCGATGACCGTGAGCAGTTACAGCAGATCATGCAGAATTATGCGAAGTGGCTGCGAAGCCTGCAGTCGGGAGCTCGTGCCGAGCTGGTATCGCTGCCACCCGAATCGCGCATCGAGAGAATCAAGCAACTGCTGCAGGAGCAGGAGAGCTGGCGGATGCGCAAGTACGCGATGTCTGAACTGACGCCTGACGATCGAGCGGTGATCGTCAAGTGGATGGAAGAATTTGTATCGGCCCACGAAGAACAGATCCTCGAGCGGATGCCTCATTGGAAGCAACGTTGGGACAGTCTTCCGCCCGCTCAGCGATTGAACATGCTGATTTTCGCGGCGACGGCGATCCGACCGGTTCGCGAACTGCTGCTGCCGACCGAAGAAGAAATGAATCTGTTGAAGAAACAATTATCGGGTTCGGCGCGGCAAGAATTGAGTCGGGCCGAGAAAGAGGGTCGCCTGCCCGAACTGGCCGAACGTTGGTTGCGGGCCGCCATGCTCAGCCGCCGTGCTCTGCCCGAGGTGTCCCGCGAAGAACTGCAGCAATTCTATTCCGATCTGGACCAACGACAGCGTGAGTACCTGGAGAACATGTCGGCCGAACGGATGGAACAAGAACTGACTCGACTGTATCACTTCGAGCGTTACCGACGATTCGTCGATGCGGAACGAGCGCCGTTTTCCCGATCCGGGGGATCGTGGTGGGGTCGACCGCGCGGCGGCCGTCCGGGCACCGATCGTCCCGACGGCGATCGGCCGCCGGGTCCACCCTCGGGCGATCGCCCCGGCATGCCTCGCCCCGGCCCGCCTCGCTTCGGCCCGCCGGGCGGCGAACATCCGTCGAGTTCACCCCCGGGCGATCACCCCGGCATGCCTCATCTCGGCCCGCCGGGCGATCCTCCAGGCCCGAGCGGCAAGCAGCCTGCGGATCGCCGACTGCCGGAGCGAAAAGTGCCCTAAGGGCGGAGAACGAGGCCACGATCACTCGGTAGGCTGGACCTCGAAGCACCCGGCCCAGGCCAGCCCTAGCCCGGATGATTCACGACGGATGTAGGGTGTGTGCAGCAAGCCGTTGTCCGATGGTTTGTTATGGCGACGCGGACGTGGCATTGGGGTCAGCGCTTCACTAGCCATTAGTAAGGCGTTTTGCCAACCCTTGTACCGTTTCTGCCACAGCAGGAACCGGCGGCCTCGATTCGTCGAATCGCTTGGCCTACGCCATCAGCACTCGAATAGCCCATCGTGGCAGCCACATCCTTGGACCGATACCCAAACCATCGACGCGACAGATCCCCGC
>REEF01000615.1 GCA_007695205.1 Planctomycetaceae bacterium | reverse complement strand
TGCAATCAATGTCTCGCTCAACGCTGGACGGATTGCCAATCCGTCCTACGAGGGAGAATTGCGATGAAGCCGAAATGGGTGTTGTTGGCGGTTGTACTCGGAGGCATGTTCTGTCTGGGGACGGTCCAGGGCCGCGGCGCTGAACCAGATCCAGGGCTGCTGGGCTGGTGGCGGTTTGACGAAGGCGCCGGGACGTGGTCGGCTAACGAAGTGGACCCGGCGGGCGAGGCCCAATTGCACAACGTGTCCTGGGTTACGGGCGACTTTGGCAATGCGCTCCGGTTGACCGGCTCGGACAGCTATGTCACGCTGCCGTCCCTGCCCGAACTGGACGGCGCCCGGGCGATCAGCCTGGCCGTGTGGGTTTACTGGGAAGGAACCGGCCAGTATCCGAATATCCTGACGGGCGGGACGTGGAGTCCCGGGGGATTCCTGATCTTTGTCAACAACCAAACCTGCGCGTTCCGCATGGGCCGACCGGGTCATCGGCATGGGGTGGCCGGCCAGGCGTGGACCGAGACGTCCGCGCCGCTGTTGGCTGACCTGCCGATGAAGCAATGGGTTCACCTGGCCGCTGTATTTGAACAACCGCAGATCACCACCTACGTCAATGGCAAGCAGGTCGGTTCGGCCACCTGGGATTATCCCGTCGGGCACAGCGGACCGATGCACGTGGGTCGCTGGGCTGGTGCGGCCAGTCACCAGGGATTGGTCGACGATGTGCGGATCTACGGCCGAGCGTTGACAGGCGATCAAGTGCGGGTGCTGGCCGATCCGGCGGGACGCGAAAGCTCGGAATACCGAGACCTGGGCCCCGCGCGGGATGATGCCAATGAACTGGCTCGCTTCGAGACCCGTTGGTCCACCTTGACCGTGGGCGACAATGGCATGCTGCTGTCGTTGCAAGAGAAGGGCACCGGCCGCGAACTGCTGGATGCGCCTCACCCGGTGCTGGCCGTCGAGCAGACCTCCGGACGACGTTTGCAAGCTCGGCAGATGCGGCATGAAGACGGCTTGCTGATCGCCGACTTTCCCCATGGCAGCGGCAGTGCCTCGATCCGGATCGAGGCTCATGAACACTACCTGACCGCGACCGCCACGGCGCTGGACGTGCCCGAAGTCCAGCGGTTTCTCTTCTTTCAACTCGACCCGGCACCGGACAAGTACCTTGGGCCTCGAGCCGGCTTGGCATCGGACGATGACTCGGGAGTCTGTCTGCGCAGCTTGGGCATCGAGGTCGATACCTCGTTCCACGGATCGGCGCCACGGTTCCGCGCTTGGACGACGTCCGAACACGGTCTGCTCGGACACCGTATCGGTCTGGTCGCCGGGCCGCGCGAATGTTTGATCCCCGCCTTGCGCGCGATGGCAAAGAACGAGGCGGTACCGAAGTCGCGGGCGGGCGGTCCTTGGGCGATGGGAGCGGAGGAAAACCGAGGTTCGTACCTGTTCGCCGACCTGGCTGCCAAGGACACGGACGCGTGGATCGATTTGGCGCGACGCGGCGGCTTTACCAATATCCATCTCCATGGCTGGTGGGAATCGCTGGGCCATTACGAACCGCGAAAGACCTATTTTCCCGGCGGGCTGGAAGAGTTGAAAGCGACCGCCGCGCGGATTCGCGCTGCCGGGCTGAAACCGGGAATCCACACATTGACGGCTTGCATCAGTACAAACGATCCGTGGGTGACTCCGGTACCCTCGCCACACCTGATCGCCGCCAACCGCTACACCTTGGCGGAACCGCTTTCCGCCGACGCTACCACGATCTATGTCAACGAGAAGCCCGGTCCGAACCATGACGTGGTCTGGAGCTATTCGGGCAACGGCAACGCGCTGCGGATCGGCAACGAACTGGTCCGCTATGCTGCCATCTCGTACGAAGCGCCGTACGCCTTTCTTCAGGCCGAACGAGGCGCTTTTGCGACGAAGCCCGCCGACCACGCGATCGGCGCGGACGTCGATTATTTGCAACAACGTTACCTGGCATTCTATCCGGACCCGAAGAGCCCGCTGGCTGACGAGTTGGCCGACCGGATCGCTCGTGTGTACAACGAGTGCGGGATGGAGATGATCTATTTCGACGGTTCGGAAGGCATGCGCAGCCGATACGGAATCGATGCCATGCGCTGGGCCATCTTCCAACGATTGCATGGCGGCGTGACCGAGGCCAGCGAGTGGGGACACAACAACTGGTGGTTCCATTCTCGCTTGGGTGCCTGGGACCATCCCGTCTGGGCGATGAAGCAATTCCACGACCAGCATATCGAGCAAGCTTCACGTTTTCGCAGGAGCGATCTGCTGGAACCGCAATTGGGCTGGTGGGCGCCGCGCGGGCCGTCGGAAATCGCTCGCGGGCACTTTCCCGACGAACTCGAATACTTCGCCGTGAAGAATCTGTCCATCGACGGGCCGATGTCGATCCAAGGCGTCAGCGTCGCCAGTCGACCCTGGAACGCACGAATGGAAGAAAAGTTCACCATCCTGGGTTGGTACGAGCGGTTACGATTGGCCCGCTATTTTGATGACGCGACGGTCCAGGCGCTGGGCCAACCGGGTCAGGATTTTCGCCTGCGGTTGGACCATGACGGCCGTTGGCAGTTCACTCCGACCCACATGGCCAAGCATCGTATCAGCGCCATGGGCAACGGTTCCGAGCGTTGGACGGTTGACAATCCCTTTGCCGCTCAACCGCTCCGCGCTCGACTGGAGGCCCTGTACGGCGTCGCTCCTTACGAGGATCCTCAAGCGACCGTCCTGGCTGACTTCACCGATCTGGACGCGTTGAACCATCGCAGCAGTGCGGCGGGGGTCGATGTGCAGATCCAATTGGAAACCGAAGACGTTCGTGCGGGCGGCCACAGCTTGCGATTCCACGCGACCAATCGCGGCCCGACGCCTCGCGGCGCTTGGGCGCTGGTCGGTACGGTCTACCAGCATCCGTATTTCAGCATGCTGCCCGGCCAGGCGATGGGGTTGTGGGTCAAAGGGGATGGAAGCGGCGCTTTGCTGAATGTCCAGATCCGCACGCCACGCGAGTATCTGGGAGGCATCTCGGATCATTACATCGACCTGGACTTCACCGGCTGGCGGTACGTGGAACTGCTGCTGCGCGAACGCGATTCCCAGCGACTGACCGATTACGAGTGGCCGTACAGCGCCGCCGGAGGCAGTCATGCGGTGTACCGCAACGCGGTGGATCGACGGCATGTTTCGCAGGTCAATCTGCTGCTGAACGAGATCCCAGCCCAGGGCCAGGTCGATATCCTGGTCAGCCCGATCCGCTCGCTGCCGGTGCGCCCGATCGAATTATTCCATCCCACGCTGGACGTGGGCGGCAGCACGATCACCTTTCCCGTCATCCTGCGATCGGGACATTACATCGAACTGGAGAGCATCGACGATTGCGTGCTGTACGATGAACGGGGCGAGTTGATCCGGCGTTTCCGGCCCGAGGCAGATGCGGTGCCGATACTGGCTGCGGGAAAGAACCGATTGCGATTCGACTGCCAACCGCCCGAAGGCTCGCGCGCTCGAGCCGAGGTGACGGTGATCAGCCTGGGACAACCTTTCGGCCAGCGTCGCGCCGACTCGCAGATTCGATGGCAGCGTTTGGACCGCCAATACGACATCCCCCGAATCATCACGCGAATCGATGGCGACGATAACGCCTGGACCATCGTTCGCCGTGCCGAATCGACCGAGATCGATCGTGCCCCGCCAAATCTGGAAATCGAGATCGCCGCGATTCAAATCGTCCCGCCAACCGATGCAGCGGAGGACGCGGCCGCCGAGGCGTTTCTGGACCAGCCGACGTTGACCATCGGCGCTGATCCGGTGACTTTCCCCGTCCGGCTGATCCAGGGCCAGCGGCTGATCTGCCACGACCAGACCACATGGCATGTCCTCGATGGGCAAGGAACTCAAGTCGCTACGGGGCAGTTACCCGAACCGCTGCCTACCCTGGCACCGGGAACCCATCCGATCACGCTCGATTTCGTTGAACAAGCCGCGTCCAGCATCCGCGTCGTCGTCAAGACCACCACGGTTTCCAGTCATGATCCCTAACGCAGCCTCCGGCCGAAACCAAAACTGTTTAACCGCGACCCAGCGGGGAGCGTGCGGCCTACGCACTCACTGTGCCTCGACGCCCGGCGCTCCCCGCTGGGTCGCGGTTAAACGAAGCAAGATGCGCGCACGGTGCGTGCATCCTACGACTGAAGACTCTAGCCCATGGAACCATCTTCGCCATGTACAATACCCCCGACGGAATCCGCGTCCTGCAGGGAGCCGAGCGGCAACTATTTATCGATTCGTTGAGCATGCTCGTCGATGAACTGGTGTGCGACGAACTGTTGACCGACATCCAGGTTCTTGAGGATTTGACACGGAACCAGAAGATCGCGACGTACCACGCCGTGGCCCGCGCCCTGCTGAACGAGGACGAACCGCCGCCGGTGTTGACGGCCGTGATCGAGGGCGCTGTGGCCAGTGTCTACCGGCAGGTTCGTGGTATGATCATGTGGGAATTGGACAATACCGACGATGATGATGTCGCGGACCTTGGATTCGGCGAATTGCCGGAGGAGCCAAGTTGGCGTGAACTGGCGATTGCCGCGGGACGGCAGGTGGGTTTCGAAAACGTGCCGGAAGCGGACGAGACGGATTTCGACGAGTGGGACTTGCTGATCTTGTGCCTGGAAGACCGCGTACTGTGGGACCAGGACTGGGAGCTGGTAGACCATCCGGACGCACCCCCGGAGGTGGCGCGCCACGTCAAGCAAGAACTGGGGATCCAGGACGACTACTTCGTCGCGATCCCCCACGATCCCAAAGACGCCGAGGCTGAACGGTTACTGGACGAGTTGAGGAGCATGACGGAGGATGCCTGATCACGGTCGTGTCCTTCACCGCCAGCCCCATTTCCCAAACTCGTTTCCCGACCATGCCCCAGGCGGAACCTTTTCGCTCGCCTTCCGAGTCAGCTCATGGCGTTGCCCGCGGCCAGGACAAAGACACCTGCGATCAGGGCAGCGATTCCGAAGAGGACCCACGCGATGCTCTGGCGGCTGGCGCCCGTCCATTCCCCGGTGCGGAACCCGTGAACGTTGCCCACGATGATGGCCAGCGACATGAATGTGGGATAACCCACCGGAACGCCTAGATCGCCCAGCCGCGGGAAGCCCAGGTTGAACAGATAAATGGCCCCGTTGTGAAGCAAGGCCATCAGCAAGGCGATCAGCAGCACCGACCCGGCTCCGGGCGCCGCGAAATTCCGCCAAGTGTTGTTCCTGGTCAACAGCCAGGCGCAGTACAGGCACGAGGAGATCGCTCCACCCCACAGGATCGCCACCGTCGTGGTCCAGGAGGCTTGCCACGGGGCGTTACCGAATGGCGATTGAGCCGCTT
>REEF01000917.1 GCA_007695205.1 Planctomycetaceae bacterium | reverse complement strand
GGTTGGAGGCTGCTCCCCAGGGGCTCAGCACCAGCCAATGAATAAGTGTCGTGTTGCCCTCGAGCTTCCATTTGTCGTTTCCCCCGCCCGCGAACACGATAAATCGTGAACTCCAACGAAAACAACTCCCGACCCCCGTTCGCGTCGCGTGCCACGAAGCGAAGATCGACACTTATCGTTTTGCCGGTCCTAAGCTACCTGCACCGAGTGCCAGCCAGCCCCTGATCATAGAAGAGTATAGAACCGTGCCAAGCGCCGCATCGGGACGTTGCCTCCTGAATGGGGCGTCGGCGCAAGGGGGCGGTTATCGGCTGGCCGATCCTGAAGGCGACGAACCGGGGACAGACGCTTGCGGAGGCCACAGCGAGCGCCAATAGGCTTGGTCCGTTGCGTAGACATCGATTTCGGTATCGTCGGGCAGGTCGTCGGGCAGGATGCCGTACGTTTGCATCTGACGAAGATAATAGGGACTAGGGCGAAATCCGGGCATGTCGAACCGTCGATGCTGTTCCCATCGCGAGGCCGCGTCAGCGATCGAGGCCAAGATTTCCTGGTAATCCGGATCGGTGCGTTGCGGGAACACCGGGCCGCACAGGCCGAGACCGCCGGCCGTTTCGGCCAACGGGGCTTGCAACAGCAACGATTTTTCGGGAGCTGACAGGTTGCCCATCCATTGGTGAGGCGGTGCTTCGCCGTATTTGAGATAAGCCAAACGAATGACGATGTTAAAGTCCTGGAAACCGGGCACCAGCGCCTGAGGCGGCTCGCGTTGGCCGAACTGGAACAGGCTGCCCTTGCTCATCCCGTGGTAGGGCGAGACTTCTGTGCGGAGATGGCACGATCCGCAACGCCGCTCGATGGTCTCGACAGGAAACTCGATCGTGTGCATCCCGGTCCCCAACGCCGCGTACGTCCCCGGGTACGTCGCGCCGCTCTCGATCCACAGACGGATCACTTTCCGTTCGTGTTCCGAGAATCTCGCGTCGTGATGGCTGCCATCGCCCAGCGTCAGCAGCCGGCTGGCAGCACTACCGATCTGACGAGGCGGTTGATTCCCTGTGTAGTTGCGGCCATCGGAGATCAGTCCGTGCACGACCATCGCCCAGTAACTGGCCGTATACATCGGGGTCCGATCGCCGCTCAACTGAACCCCTCCTTCCCGCCGATCGGCATCGTGACATTCGACGCAATGGCGGTCGAGGATGGGTTGGATGTCACGTGGAAAATCCAGGACGTCGGGAACCTCCTCGATCGGCTCGATACGGCTGGGCGGCCGCAGCGTGGCCATTGGGATGCCGGAGGCCTGAGGAGTTTGCGTCCGAGGTTCATGGCAGCCGACACAAGAAGTTCGCTCGCCGGGTTGCACCGTCAGGAAGCTCTGCATCCGCTTGACCGACAAGTCTTGTTCGTCCAACGCCACAAAGAATAGCGGGCGGCCAGCGGGAAGCTCCAGCAAGGCCGATCCGTCAGGCTCGACAGGCACCGTGCCCAAGATCCGTTCCAGCGCGAATGTGCCGCCGATGGTCAGCGGTTCTTGTCCGCCCGAAAACTGGACCGGCTTGGGTAGCTGTTCCAACACCAGCAAACGCCGGATGTCGCCACGCGCCACGCCCTCCATATTCCGGCCCTGATATATGTCGCTCAACAGCAGCACGCCGGTTGCTTGCGTCTGATCGATCGTGGTCGGCAGGATGGGTTCGCGCGCTCGAGCACGAAGCGGTCGCGGCTCGTGGCACTCCAAGTCAGCCTGGGTGTCGCTGGCGGGCAATGCGTAAATCAGCTCGATCTGTCCTCGATCGTCCATCAGCCAGATGCCTTCGCGATCGACGACCAAGAAGCAGTCTTCGGCCAGAGCATACGGGTCGCGGAACTGGCGTTGTGAGTTCAACCGACGAGCAGCCTCGGGGCGGTCCGGTCCCTGCGTCGGATCGACTACCGTAATCCAACCGTTGTGTTCGGCGCGACCATGCCCGGGCGAGAACGACGCGACCACGTGATGGGTGCCGGGGATGGGCTTCGCATCCAACATGGCGACATCCGAAAACCTGGGCACCGGTGGATGTTCGCCCTGATACTGGTTGCCGAAGTACACCATCTGGCGCGTCCCGTCCGGGTTGGTTGTCCACAGATGATGAAAGCTCAACTGGTTCCGATCGACGTATTCCCATCGAGTGAACAGCACGCGTCCGTCGGGCAGCATCCAGGGTGTGTTGTCCGTAAAAGGATTGGGCGACAATTCCCGGATATTCGCTCCGTCGGCATCGCAACGGTAAACGGTCGCCACCGGTGAAGGGTTGCATCCGACGAAACGTCGGCAGCGAGTCGAGCAGAACAGGATGCTGCCATCCGGCGTGTAGATCGGTTCGATGTCGTCGAACGGCCCCTCGGTCAATTGCGTCAGCCCAGATCCATCGATGCCGATTTCGTACAGATGGAAGTAAGAGCTGCCGCCCCGACGATACGAAAACAGGATCTTCTGCCCGTCGTAATGCACCTGGGGATCACGAATAGCACCCGCTGGATCGTCCAGCAGTACGGTGACTTGACCGGATCGCAGATGCAGCAGGCACAGCCGGCCGCCACCGCTGTACTGTGCAGGGCCGGGCTGGGATTCGCCGAGCGGCGGGTAGGGATAGAAGGAGGGCGGGAACAGGTAGTAGCCGAAGTTTTCATAGTAGTGCCGCCGAACCGGTTTTCGCACGGCAAAAACCAGATGCTCGACATCCGCCAGTGGCCCTTCCAGCGCTTGCTGCAGTATCCCGCCACGCGGCTCGTTCGACGGATCCTGCGGCGCGGACCGGGCTGGGTTGATCGATCCGAACCAGAACGGCAGCAGCAGGAAGCAGAGAGCGAGAAAAAAGATTCGCATGAGGTCGCCTCGATCCGAGGGGGGGCTAGTTCGGGATGGAGTCGTTTTCCAGGCTCCATCTTGATACCAGAATCCAAGGCCCGTGGCAATCCGATGGGTGAAGCAACGGGGTCGGGAGTCGTTTTCGGCCGACGATCAACCATATGGGAAGCGGTTACCCGAAAACGATTCCCGACCTGGCGTGTTCAATTTGTCGACTTGATGATGCCGAACGGCGTCTCGGCAATCTGCGAGCGGTGGCGATAGACCTTCCGTCCCTCGGGAGTCGCCATCCGCGCCGCCGTCCGTTCACGCACTTTTTCATTTTGGTCGCGGGTGATGATGCGGCCACGCTTGCTCTTTGCCTTCAGGCAATCCGCCGCTAGCGGGCAACCTGTGCAGTCGGGGCTGCGATAGACCCGCTTGCACACCGTTTCGCCACCACGTTTTTCCCGTTTGGTCTGTTCGTAGGGCATCGCTTGGCCTTGCGGACAGTAGTATTGGTCCTCCGATTCGTTGGAGATAAAGCAGGACTTATCCAGTTGATCCTGAGGGTTGCGGGGCAGCTGCGGCCAAGCCTCCGGAGGCACTGGCTGGTGCGGGTCGTCGCGGAGTGCCGGGTTGCCCGGTTGCGGTTGATTCGATTCGACCGGAGCGTAGAACTCCACGCCACGCTCCTCCATACCCGCCATGATTTGGCCGCTGTTGTTCCCCGCGTCCGTCAAGAACCGCTTCGGCCGCTCGCCGAACGTGTCGGCGATGCGGTCCACACTGGGCAACGCCGACGAACCTCGTCGGCGGCACGTGCTTGCTCCAACGCCTCTTGGACACGTTGCCGCCGTTGTTCGACTGCGGCCAACTCGTCCGACAAACCTGTCTTCTCGCTGGTTCCCAGGTCTTCCGCGTCGGCGGCGTTCAACTGAGTCGACAGATGCTCGAACAATTCATCCAGGGCCTGCAGCTTTTCCTCCAGCGTTTTCGCCGTGCGGGTGGCAAAGCGGCTGTTGTTGGCTTTGACCCGCGTCGCATCAAAGCCGACCTCGCCCAGGCGGATCAAACCCAACGCCATGGCAATGCGTCCGATTTGCTTGAACAGCTCCTTGAGCGCCTGGTGGAAACGAGTGCGGAACTTGGCGAAGGTCGTATGATCGATGTGCCGGCCTTCCACGAGCCAGATGAAATCGAAGCGATAGTTGCAGGCTTCTTCGAGTTTCCGACTGCTGCGAATGCCGCGGTACATCCCGTACAAAATGGTGGCCGCTATGTACCGAGGATGGATTGGAGGCTGCCCTTTCTGCCGCCGATACTTCTCTTCCCAATCCTTCCAGTCGACGGCCTGCAGCACCTCATCCAGAAACCGCACGGGGTCGTTCGGAGCAATCATCGCATCCAGCGTGGGAAACCAGCGGCCCAACGGCGTCTGGCGCCGATCTATTGGCGAGTCCGCCCAATAATCTTGCGTAGCCATGGTCTTCCTCCCTGCCTTGCCACCACAGCCAATACGATTTACAACCCCAATTATACACCCCCGGGCCCATCGAAAGAAAATCAACAGGCCCCAAGCGGCGAGGATTTGGAGCCCATCGTTCGCCGCGAAGTAGGGACAAAAACGACTCCCGACCCCGCCTGCGTCACCCATGCAAGGTTCCCTTGATTGACAAGAAACTCCTGGCCGGGTGCTTAGCACGTCCATCGTGCCGAACGGAGTCAGTGGAACGAAGGCTGGTAAGAGGCTTGTTGCACCGATCTTAAGGCGGACGGATCATTATTGATGGACGGAAGAGCATCCAGACTGGCCAGACTTTGTCGAGCTGCTTGGAGCGACGGGTCCAGCCGCAGCGCGTGGTCCAGGTGATCCCGAGCCAATTCCGATCGGCCTTGGCGTTTCAGCAGCATGCCCAGATTCGAGTAGGCGGCGGCGGGACCGACCACTCGAGCGAACACTTCGTAGCTGTCCGCTCGCCGATCTTGCATGCCCAACGAAATGGCCAGATTGATCGCGGCTCGATCATGGTCCGGCGCGGCCTGCAAGGCCTTGCGAAACCACTTCTCCGCCTCGGCCCATCGGTCGCGGCGCTGGTAGAACATGCCCAGGTCGTTCAGCAAATCCGCATCCTGCGGATGACGCGCCAGGGCCGCTTGATACTCGTTCAACGCCGCCTGGTCCTGGTCCAAGCGATCGTACAGACGGCAGAGCCGACTGGCGTAATCGTAAGCCTGCGGAGCCAGCGATCGAGCTTGCTGGTACAGGAACAGTGCTTGACGATCATCGCCGTCGCGTTCCATTTGTTCTGCCGTTGCCCAACACCATTGGGCGGTGACCGTCGAGTTGTCGACGGTTGGCTTATCCAATCCCCCAAGCCTTTCCGGAAGAATGCTTCGGCCGGGCAAGGTGAAAGCACATCCTGAGTTCGAAGCCAACAACGTGCTGACAACCAACGCGAGCATCCAACCCGTGAGTCGAGCAGTATTCGCGTTCAAAACATGCCTCCGCCCATACCACCACCCATGCCGCCACCCATGCCGCCGCCCATGCCGCCGCCCATGCCGCCGCACAGGCCGCC
>REEF01000677.1 GCA_007695205.1 Planctomycetaceae bacterium | reverse complement strand
CTTCATTCGTTGGGCCGTCCGATTGGCGTCAAGTCGATAGAACGCCTACGTAGGCTGCTTACGAGTCGGCCAATTCCAGCGTGCCCCACAGGCTGGGGTCTTCCTCGATCGGAAAATCAGGGCCCAGCGAGAATGTCTGCCAGCCAAGTTGGCGGTCGATCACGGCATAACAGAATCCCAACCTCGGATGTTCGCTGGGATCGTAGCCGGTCATGGCATCGGCGGCAATCCAGCCTTGTATTTCATATCCGTCGTGGAAGCTTTGGGAAACACAGCGCAGCAACCTGTCGCCAATGGGCTTCGGGTTTTCTCGTGCGCGATGGATGGTCAACCGTCGGGCGACGGGGGCTTTCTGCAGGTTGCCGCCCCCAGCAGGCAGGAAAACGAACTGGTGGCAGAATCGGCTGGCGCGATGGATGTTGTGGGTATCGCGCGTGTCGATCCACAAACGCAGCCCGTCACTATCCTCGATCCGACTCTCGCGGCACCACGGCGTTTGCGACTTGCCGACCACGCGCAAACAGAAAGCCAGTCCGGCGGGATCCCAGCCCATGCGCAGCTCGGCGAACAGGGGACGGCCTTCCAGTTCGCCGAACGAAGGGATTCCATAAGCGGCGTCCAGATCGATCCCCTTAGCCGTCCAGGCCGTCTTCAATCGACGGCAGGGAACGGAAAACCGGAACAGGAACGAGGGGGCCAGCAGGGGTTCGGTCATCGATCGTCGCTCACACATCGCATAGTTTTGCAGCGTGACGCAATCCCGCGATGGGATCGGTCCACGTCGGAATGAATTCGTGCGTCACATAGCCTTCGTAGCCGAGCTCGACCAACGCCTTGATCACGGCCGGATATTGGATCTCCTGAGTTTCGTCCAATTCGCCCCGACCGGGTACACCGGCGGTATGGATGTGGGAGATGACATCCTTGTACTGGCGGATGCGGCGGATCACATCGCCATTCATGATCTGGACATGATAGATATCGAACAACAGTTTCATGCGCGGCGAATCGACGCGCTGGATCAGTTCCACACAGAAATCGACGTCATCGCCGAAGTAGCCCGGATGCCCTTTCATCGGATGCGTGTCATCGCGGCTGTTCAGATGCTCCAGGCACAGGTTCACCCCCTGCTGTTCGGCATAGTCGATTACCTGCTTCCAGCACTCGACGCAGTTGTTGGCCGCTTGTTCGGAACCGATCCCCGGTTCGCGCATCCCGGTGAACGTGATGACGTTTTCGCATTGGACTTGGACCGCCAGATCGATACCTTCCCGCAGACGTTGGATACAGAATTCGTGGTTCTCGGGGTTCACCGGCCCTCGCTGGAAACCGTGGCTGCTGACCAGCGAGATTTCCAGTCCCAGCTTGCGAACCGCCGGGTAATCGTCGGCGCTGATCCCTTCGATGCCGACCAGGCCGATCGCTTTGGCGTGGCGAGCCAATTGTTCTGCGGGCATGGGCCGAAAGCACCAGCCCATGACCGATTGACGAACGCGGCCTTTTTTTACGGCCGGCGTCTCCGTCGCCTCGTCTGCGGCTCGCGCTGCGGATGCCCATCCGCATAACGCTGCCGCCGTCGTGCCCTGCAGCCAACCTCGCCGTGACAGGCGTTGTTCACTGGTCGAGCTTCGGTTATCCATCATGGAACGCGGGTCGATCGGATCATGACTTTTCATCGCTTGATGACTCCTTAAACTATGGGGATGTTTCTTTTTCCAGTCGGGCTTCCAAACCGCAGATCAGCGGCGGGTGGATCGAGCCGTCCAGGGGTACCAGGTCCAGGACCAGCGTGCCGTCCGAGTCGACCTCGACGTGTTCGAATTGCACGACATGAACTCGGCGCGGTTCGCCAGCCGCTTGGACGATGTCCAACGATTCCAAGACCGTCTGGTCCTGCAAGCGTACGGCGAAGAGTCGCTGGCCCGGTTGGATGTGCTCAGGCTCGGCGAAATGCAGTCGCACGGTATAACGCGTCGAATGGTCCTGGCCACCGTCGTGGAACAGCCCCTCCAAGCGAACGCGACGCACCCCTTCGACCCCATTGGCCGCGACCCAGGACGGTTCGTTCGGTTCGGCGAGGATCTGCAGCGAATGGCCTTGGAACCATCGCGGTGGCTGACCATTGGTGGTTTCCAATTCGACGGGTACGCTGGGCGTTTTCAGATGCTCGCGCGGAGGATAATTCAACCACATCAATCCGTCTTCGATCCGGCTGCCCGGCGCGCCGAAGTTCAGTCCCACTCGGCGGATCGAGCCGGGCTCAGGGTCGTCGTATGTGTTGGTCGTCCACATCTCCACCTCCGGCAGGTGTACCAGGCCGAACGAGGTTTGCAGTTGATAGGCACACGAGCAGGTGCGAGTGTAATCGGGCACATTCAACAGGCCGTCGGCGGTGATCATATTGTTGGTACAGCCCGCTCGTACCCCAGCCAGATTTGCGGTGCCGCTCTCGGTGATCAGGTCGTGGTACGAGGCCATGCTGGAACGGAAGGTCAACAGATGGGTACTGACGTTTTGCGTTCCGCACCGCTTGTTGGCGTCGAAGCTCCACGGGATCTCTTCCTCGGTCAGCGGATGTTGACGCAGCACGGGTTCGCCGGTCAGCAGGTCCAGGCTGATCGGCAGGATACGTCGCTGGTCTTCGTGCAGCGCCAGCGGCCCGTGGCTGAATCGCTCACGCCGTTGCCACAGCAGCGAGCCGTCCGAGCCCCGCAACGCAAGGATCTCTTCACGCGGTTCGTCGGGCAGCATGCTTCGCCCGCCCGGCCGTCCTGACTGGATCAGCACGTCGTGCTTCTCTGAGTAGGCCAACCAGGTGCCGAACACGTGCTGGTCGTACGTCCACAGGACCTGGCCGCTTTGCAAATCGATCGCCTTGATTTCGGGCTTTTCGTCTGGCTGGAGCCCGCGGCGTTGCAGCCAGTTCCAAACCTCTTGGGACACATGATCGATGACGAACGTCTGCTCGCCGGCCGTAGCGATGGCATTGTGGCGGAAGCCATGTCGAGCCTGATGGACCCATTGGATCTGGCCGGTGCGACGGTCCATGACCAGCAAGTATTCGCTGGACGTGGCGTTCCAGTGCCAGGGTACGTCCCGTTCGACGACGATATGGTTTTCGCCTCGAGGCGTTGCCAAGTCGGGTCGATCGGGACGCTGTTCGTAGATGTGGGGATAGGCTGCGACGATCAGCAGATCGCCCGAAGTGCTGATGTATCCCCATCGCCGATCGCTGGGCGTGGTGACTTGAGCGGCGTAGGAGGTCGACGGCTGGTCCAGCATGGCATGCAGGTCATCACGGGCGGGCAGATGGAATTCACCCAGTATCTCTCCCGTCATCAGATCCAATCGCAGGCAGCGATCCATGTGGACGACGTAGACGCTGTCGGGGGTCGAGACGAAGGAGCTGCCGACGAAATTCGCGCCGTGGTGACTGGGGAAGTAGACCCGTTGGCCGGGTTGGTACCGCTGCTCGTGCGCCGGGCTGGTAAAGAACTCTCCCACACTGGGCAATTCGACGGACCAGACCTGGCGGCCCGTGTAGACGCAACGGGCGCTGATATGATCGACACCCAGCAGGATCAGGTGTCCGGTGACCACTTGCGGAAGCGGGCCGAACATGTGTCGGGGCAGCGTCTTTTCGTTGGTCGTGCCACCGAACCAGGCCACGCCCAAAGGCGCTTTGACTCGGCCATCGCCCGAGTAGGCCGTGTTCGCGGCGTTGGCGTACTGGTGCGTCCATGAATCGGATCCGGGCAGGGCGTCGGGCCGAGCAAGTCGTGCTACGCCGTCCGCCTGGTGCAACTTGGCGCCGTCCAACGCGGCGTTGTGCACCGCATCGGCCCAGGCCGTTTGATGCTTTTCGGGCAGAACCAGGTAAGCAACTCCGCCATAAGGACGCAACGGGTGGAATAGAGCCCGGGCGAACGCTTCACCTTGGTCGATACCCGCGGCTTCTACGTCTTCGCAGACGATCAGGCTGGCGATATAGGGAGGCAACTGGACGCTCAATGCGTCCCCTTGCTGGACGCTGACACGCGTGCCGTACAACCCGGCTTGCACGTAACGATCGCGAAAGCTTTGCACTATTTCGGGATCGGGATCAAAGGCCGTGATGTGCAGGTCCGATTGGACCAGCAGTTCGTCCAGCAACCGTCCTGTTCCGATCCCAAACACCAGCGCGTACCCGGATCGAGCACCGGTATCCTCCAACAACTGGGCGGCTCGCGTGGTCCATTCGTCCCGGACTTCCGACATCGCCCGAGGATGGAACGTATGGACGATGGGCTCACGCTGCTCGGGGCCGAACACATGAATCCCACCTTCTTCCGTCACCGCGATCAGCCGCTGGTCGGCGGCCAGCAACCGCCAGACTTGACCATCGACCCGCTCGGACCACTGGCGGCTGTCGTGCGTCTGATCGCCGGTTTGGATCTGGCAATGATCCAGCGGCAACAAATAGCGATCTGCCGACGCCGAGACCGCGTAGCCGCCCAGTCGGCCATGCACGCGATCGAACTCCAGCAGTTCTCCGGTATGGCGATCGAAGACCGCAGGAGTCGTGCGGCCCCCGGAGACGATCAAACGATCTCCGTCGACAGCCAGGTACCCCTGAGGTGAGATGGTGCTGAAAGATCGAGCCGCCTCGCTGTACGCATCGCTGGAATAGTTCCCCGTTCCTGAATGCTGCCAGACCACTTCGGCTGATTCCGCATCCAACGCATGAACGTAGGCACCTTCGAAAGGCCAAACGCCGGCGGCAAAGTACACGATGCCCTCGTGGACGACCGGGGCACCTCGCACCGGCCAGACGCTGATCAACCGCTGGTTCCCCAGCACGGTCCGGCGACTGGGCGCCGCGCGGAACCGCCATCGCAGATCCCCCGAAGCCGCATCCAGACAGTACAGGTGTCCGTCATCCGATGCGACGTACAGCCGACCCTGGTCGTATGCTGGCGCAAGTCGGACCGGCCCGTCCGTATCGTAACGCCAACGCTGCTCGCCGGACTGCAAATCGTAGGCCGTGACACTGTCGGTCACCATCGAAGGCACAAACAGCAGTCCGGCCGCTGCCACCGGTTCATAGGAGACATCGAATGCCAGCTTGCCGTGATCGTCCAACTGCTTGGGCCAAGCACGTTGTGGTTCGGGTAGCTGGCGCACCCATTGCAGATGGAGTGTTTCGGCTAACGCGTCGGGCGCGGTTCCGTGGCGGCCGGCGTCGTAACGCCACTGAGGCCAGTCCGATCGTTCTGTGGCTTGTGCCGCTCCGGACGCGATACACAACGCCGTGATCAACAGCACGGCGATCTTGCTTGAGCTAAAGTGCATGATGTTTTCCTTATGATTGCGTAAAAGGTAGCACGGATTGGCAATCCGTCCTACGACGGAGCTTTATGCAACGTTGGGGTTTTCCTCCCGGTC
>REEF01000528.1 GCA_007695205.1 Planctomycetaceae bacterium | reverse complement strand
GGGTGTGAAACAAGCTGACAGGGCGGCCAGACGCGGAACTCGGATGGAACTTGCGAAGACAGGGCAAACTCGTTACCCTGATCCCCGCTTGCACGAGGGCCTCTTGGCATCCGGGAGCTACGGTGCTTCCATCCAATCGCAGGTATTCCGGCGGCACGTTCTGTAGCCGCAAACCCTTTGTTGGAAAGTGTATACGAAATCAAACTGTCGAAGATGGGGCATGGTCGGCTCGGTAAGCTGAGCGTCGGTAGAGCGAAGCCGCTGGGCGCCCGCTGATCGGACCGTCAAACACCAGGATCATTCCCTCGTCGTTGGGGGCGAAGCTGGTGCCCTGGTCCCCGTGCGGATGTGGCGTTGCCTGGCGGTGGTTGATCAATCGACCAGCCCCTCGGGATCCATGCCCACGATCCAGCCCTCGCCCCGGATGCGATCTCGTAAATCGGCCGGCGGCGTGACCACCGCCAGGGCTCGCAGGTTGTCGGCGCGGTCAGCGTCGCGCAGGCACAGGCAACTGTGGTAAGCGTCTGCGTCGTCATCCCGGGCGACATGGACGGGCCGTAAGGCCGACGGATAGATCTCGATCCCCACGTGCTTTCCGGCGTACGCTTCCGCCTGGATATCGAATCCGTCGAACGGCCACCAGGCGATGGCCGGGTCATCCAGCATTCGAGCGATTTGGTACAAGCCGCAGATCGTCTGACCACCGACGATCCCTGCGCCCTGGCCACCGACCGCGTCGGCGGCTTTGGGTCGAGACCTGCCCCGCACCGGCGCCACCAATTCGGTCAACCGAAATCGTTCGGCAGCCGGAAGACGAAGCGGCTTGCGCCCAATCCCATACTTGTTCGCGATTCCGTTCAGAGGGCTCCAAAACACGTCCTTCCCACAGTAAAGATTAAACGCCGCACAGTAGCGACGGGGGGTGTCCAACGGTGGCAAGCCCCTGTCGGGATCGCCAGCATCCAGCAGCCGCAAGGCCTCTCGCCACGCGATGTTGGCGATGCCCGCGAGATGCCGCAAGTGAGGTGGCCAGGCGTATTGGTGATCGAATCCGAACAGCATGCGATGGCCCGTGTGCGAAGCCTCGGCCAGTTCCCGTTGGACCCTGGCAACCAGCGAATCGCGGCTGAAATTCTGCGGCTGGGCGGTTTGGCGAGTCTTCACCGAGTGCACCAGACGTGCCGGTTCGCCGTCCAGCGTGCATCGATAGAGCCGAATGTTCCCCTGAGCATGATGATTCTCGCCTCCACCGCTATAATCGGCGAACAGGTATCGGTCGAACAACGGCATGGCAAGCCCTTCAAGTTTCGGGTTCGATCGCGAAATCATCGAACCAGAACTCGTGGTCCGGATTCGCATCGGGTCCCCATTGCAGATACAGCAGGAAGCGTTGCAGGTATTCCAGGTCGGCGACGGCCTGGCGAACGGTGCGTGCATCGATGTGGATCGTATGCCAGCGGCCGTCGTCGATCAAACGATACTCGTCGATGTGATGGTAGCGGCCGACAGGATGGTTTTCGGTGCCGCCGATGACAAACCCGCGGGGCAGGCCTTCGGCAGAGAAGGGTTCCAGGGCGATCGCCACGGGGACGCCTGGCGGGATACGGTAAGCGAAGCGAACGATCGGGTACTGGTCGATCGACCATTTTCCCGGCGCGATCTTGCAGGTATTCGAGTTGCTCTTACGCGTCGTTGCGGCTCGAAGATGCACACAGCGCGAGCCTTCGAATCCGACGTCATCCACGAAACGCCAGTCGGTCTGGTCGTTGCGATAGAACTTGAAATGATAGCCCCACTGCCAACGCGTTTCGTGTTCGAAATCGGCCCAGGCCAGCGGCGGGTTGTCTTCGGGGGGGACGACCACATCGACCGATGTCACGGCGGTCCGTTGTTGGCCGTTCTCCAAGCGAACTTGAGCGGTGACTCCGTGTCGAGCCACATGGTCGTAGGAATGCGTCGGCTGGATATCGGTACTGGTGCTGCCGTCGCCGAAATCCCACCGCACGGATTCGACATCCTGGCCGTGGGTCTCCAATACGAATCGGACGGGCGTGTCGGGGCTGGTGGTTGCTGGCACGGCCAACGCCTCGATGCGATCGGGATGGACCAAACCGTACTCGAAAACGCCGATATCCGGGGCTTGACCGGCCCACGGCAGACTGACCGGGGCCCCATCGGTCCATCGGACCGGCCGATCCAGGTGCAGGATAGCCGGTTGATAATAGCGGAGTTCGATCCGTTCGATGCGCGCCAATTGGTCGGGCTGCCCCACCGCGATCCAATCGCCCTGCTCGCCGACGATCCCAAAGCCATCGTAAAAGGCGACGCCATCGCTGACCGGCAGCTCGGTCCCCGAACCCTGGCCGATGGCGATAGCCAGTGGGCGACCCGCATCGATCGCCGGGCTGGTCTCGGCCAGCCGATAGTCCCGATTGGCCGCATCGCGTAGCTGCGGGTCGGCGTCCAGATTATCACCGAATTCGGTCCAAAACCCCTGGTGGACTCGAGTCCGGCGGCCGATTTCTGACACCGACAGATAATCGCTGCCGTAACGCACCACGTTCTGGCCGGGCGAGCTACCGTGGATCACGTTGTTCAAAAACCGATTGTCGCGTGAAAGATCGTCGGCGACCCACAACTGGATGCCATCGCCCGTCATGTCGTTGCCCGCCACGATGTTGTTGAAAAACGTGTTCTGCGAGATGTTCATCCCGTTGAACTGCCAGCCCTGGCCCAGGTTGTCCACGATCGTGTTGTGATAGATCCGCGAATTCACCAACCGGAAAGGTTCGCGATGATGGTTCGTCGGCGTGCCGCCGACCGGGAAATAGCTGCCCGAATTCAGCGGCGTGTGGAGATTGCCGTAGACGCGGTTGAAGCGGAAGATGCTGTCATGGTACAGGTTTTTGGCGCGCGAGTCGGCCGACCCGGCGCTATCACGAGCCACGGTGATCACGTTGCCTTCGATCAGCAATCGCCCCGAACTCCAAAACTCGTAGTTGCGTCCCCAGTCGTTGCGGAAACAGTTGGCTCGGATCACTCCGAAACGTCCCTGGGTGATTTGCAGCGGACAGTGTCCCGCATTGGCGAACGAGTTGCCTTGGATCAGGAAATGCGAGCAGGTCTGCAGGTCGACCATATTGCCCCAAAAATGGTCTCGGGAAAACAAGTTGCCGATCAATCGCAGTTGCTGGCTGTGGCGGATCACGCCGCTGGTCCCGCTGCTGGAGAGTTGGAAGTGGCAATTCCGGATCGTGATCGTCTGGCAGTTTTCGATCCGAAACCAGGTCGTCTGTTCGCGCCCGGTCACATGCAACCCATCCAGCTTGATGTGGTTCCGCCCGTCCAGCACGACGACCGGCCCCCTGCCCGACTCTAAATACAACTGGCTCTGGTGCCGCTGGGCGGCCTGGAATACGATCGGTCGATCCGGTTCACCGCCTCGAGCCGGGCTCAGTGGACCAGGGTACTGGCCGGGCAGGAAATGGAACGTGTCCCCCGGTTCTGCTTCCTTGTTGACTTTGTCCAACGTCTTCCAAGGGCGATCGATCGTACCCGGGTTCGCATCATCCCCGGAAGGAGACACGTAGATTTCTCGCGCTGCGGACGAAGCAGTCAAAAGGGCGATCAGCCCCACAAGCATTAGATGTCGTAATCCATGAAAGGATGGTCTACGCATGAGCATCGATTTCGATCCGTAGCAAGGGTGTTAGGGTGGGCAGAGGGTTGATTCTGTGACCGGCACCAGGCACGGGTTCGATTCAGTGTGTTGCGTTGATCGCCGCTTGTCAATCGCGGAAGACTCGTCTGGAAACCAACGTCCACATCTGATATGGTTCGCCACGCCGGTGTTTGGCCGTACGGACGTTCGTCCCCAATTCTTCTCCTCCACTACGATCGAGTCGACACATGAACAAGCGATGCTTTCTTTGCTTGCTGGTGGCTGCTGTGCTCAGCCAGACCTTTGTGGGAACCGCGTGGGCCGTCCGGCCTTGGGAAATGCTCCTGCCCTTTAAACGGGTCGACGCGGACAAAGAAAAACAGTACCTGCTGACCGAAAATCACGGTCCCTGGATGATCCTGGCCGCCTCGTTTGCCGGCCCTGGCGCAGAAAGACAAGCCACCCAGTTGGCCTACGAATTGCGGCGGGATCTGAACGTCGAGGCGTACATTCATCGCGAATCGTACGACTTTACCGAACCCGTTCAAGGCCTGGGCTTGAACCGCTACGGAGGCCCCAAAAAGATGAGGCATGCCAACGCTTCCAGATTTGAAGAATTGGCAGTGCTGGTGGGTAATTATCCGCACGTCAATGATCCGGCGGTCGGGAAGATGTTGGATCGGATCAAGCATGCCCGTCCGGAATGCCTGGATATCGATAGAAACGAAGAGACGACTCAGCGTTTCATCGGATTACGCGAGCTTCATCGCCGGTTGTCCCCCAACAATCAGCGACGCGAGCAAGGCCCGATGCGCAGCGCTTTTGTCACGCGCAATCCGTTGCTGCCTCGGGAGTTCTTCGTCCCCGATGGACTCGATCCCCTGGTGGAACGCATGAATCGTGACCTGCCCCACAGCCTGCTGAAGAACAGGGGGCGGTATACGGTGCGAGTGGCCTCGTTCCGTGGCGCCTCGACCATGAAACTGGACGAGATCCGACGGCAAGGCCCGGGATTGCCCAGCAAGCTGGAAGAAGCGGAAGTGAACGCTCACCGGATGGTCAAGGCGTTGCGGAAGCAGGGCGTCGAGGCGTACGAGTTCCACGACCGCTACGAAAGCATCGTCACGATCGGCAGCTTTGCGTCGTTGGGCAAGGATCTACCCGACGGACGGTTGGAGCTGGATCCGAGGATCATCGCCATCATGCAGAAGTATGGAGCCCAGCAACAGCCGTTGCCCGGCCAGGCGTCCGTCGGATTGGCGCCTCGAGAATTGCAAGGCATCCCATTCGATATCCAGCCCATGCCGATCGAAGTGCCTCAGCAATCGATCGCTACCGCCTACGCGCCCAGCAATCGCTTGTTTCAGTAGTAGTATCGGTTAAATCTTGAACGCCTAGAGAGGGCACTCTCTTGCCCAATCTCCCGATCCTCATGGGCGGCAGCAGCGTCTGTCGCCCCGGATGATTCCGATCAGCGCTCGCTCATCAACCCCGTGGCCAGCCACGGCAGGCGGGAATCCCGGCAGTTGGGATAGGGTCGCAGGTGGCTGGTCGTCGCCCGAAAACGACTCCCGAGCCCCCTCGCGTTGCTGTTCACCAGCATCTTTCTGTCATCCCATCTTTCTGTCATGATCGCCCCGGTCGGCTTTGCCCTCCCCTTGAGGACGGAAAATGTGAACGTCGCCCCGGCTCGTGCCGTGCCGCTTGGGAAGTCATGGTTGCCCTAGTTCCTAACGCGGCCTCCGGCCGCAACCAACGTAGGTTGGGTCTCCGACCCGAC
>REEF01000234.1 GCA_007695205.1 Planctomycetaceae bacterium | reverse complement strand
TTTCCCGAGTTTTCAGCGTGCCCTCCAAAGGGTCAGACCCCTTTTCTGACAGAGCTTAGTGTCTGATGTTGGGGATCGGATTGTTTCTTGAAGGTACAGCCGCATGGTGGAAATGCGCAGTGATCGGCCATGGGTACCGATGGAGTGCTCGCACAAGTCCATTCATTACTTTTTGATGATCGTATTGGCGTTGTTCGCGGGGGTTGCGTCCGACGCAAACGGCTGGGATTTGGGCTGCGATGCGTTCGAGGACCGTTCGGCTAGCAACCGGGACGTGCGGTTTCCACGGCCTCTGCCGATTCCCGATCCTGGCTGGATGCGCTCTTTGCCGTCGATCGACGATGCCGACAACCTGCCGGAAATCTCGACGATAGACCAGATCAGTCACCTGACGGAGGTAGTCGAGAACCAGTCGAGCGATCTTTTGCTCGAAGACTGGTCGCCGTGTCGGAGTGGGTTTTGCGATCGATTCGGACCGGGGCCTTCGGCCGCGCCGGGCGGTTCCAACTACGGCCGTGGGATGACGATTCTGCTGGACGACGAGGGGAAAAAGTACATCCGATTCCTGACATGGAATAAGGTGTGGACCATTTTTACGGAGAACAACCCTGGTACCGTTTCGAATCAAAGTCAAGGATTCGATGCCGGTGGGGCGCCGCTCGAAAAACTGGATGGTAGTTCGCTGGACATCGGACTTCGACGGGCTCGGATCCTGACCTATTCGCAGTTGACCGAGAAGTACTTGATCTTGCTACACATGGGGATCAACAACCAGACCTTTACCGGCGGCGGCGGATCGGGCACCGGGGGCATCGGTGGCTACGGCGCGGGGAAGAAGCCGCAGGTGTTCATCCACGATGTTTGGAACGAGTACTCTGTGATCCCCCGATCCGAAGACAGGGCGCTGAGTCTGGATGTCGGAGCCGGTTTGCATTATTGGAACGGTGTCTCGCGGAAGGCCAGTTCCAGCACGCTGGGATACATGACGCTGGATGCGCCCATTTTCAATTGGCCGAACATCGAGTTCTCCGATCAATTCGCCCGGCAATTGGGCTGGTACGCCAAGGGACGCTATCACGATCTGGACTACCGAGTCAGCATCAACCACCCCTTTAACGTCGACGCTTCGGGATCGCTGAATTCCGATCGGGCGGTCAATATCGGGTCCGACACGCTGGCGTACGCGGGCTATTTCGAATGGCAGTTCTGGGACGAGGAAAGCAATCTGTTGCCGTACAAGACCAGCACTTGGTTGGGTGACCGAAGCGTTTTCAACCTGGGTGCCGGTTTCTACTTCCAACCCAACGCCAGCGGCATTTTGGACAACGAAGGTCAACTGGAAAAACAGCATCAGCTTGTGTTGGGATTCGATTGCTATCTGGACAAACCGGTGGGCGAATACGGCGCCGCGATGACGTTCTATGGCGTCTACTACGTCTTCGATTATGGGGACAATTATTTTCGAAACATTGGGATCATGAACACTGGGAGATTGGGTTCTTCTGATTTTCTGGCCAGCCAGGGAGTCGAGCCGACGATCAGCGGAGGGGGCAACGCGCAACCGCTTCTGGGGACGGGCGAGATCCTGTACCTGGAAGCCGGTTACGTGCTGCCTAGCTGGGTCTTCGCCGATCGGCACGGCAAGCTGCAACCGTTTGCCGCATTCACGCACAAGAACCTGGCGTACCTGGACGATCCGGCCTTCAACTGGGACATGGGCCTGAACTATCTGATCGACGGCCACCGAGCCAAGCTGACCTTTCAATACTCGTTGCGACCGCAGTTCTTCGAGCGGACCGACGGCGATATCGTGCGGCGCGTCTCTGACGGATCCGCCGGTCAGTTCATCATCCAGACTCAAATCGCTTTGTAAGCACGCCCGCAACCCAAACGTAGCACGGATGGCAAAGCCGGGGCACGGATGAGCCGCGAAGTGTCGAGCGAGCTGCAGAGCCTGCGGTATCGCTTCGTGCATTCCGAGTTGTCAGTGGGGTTGACCGACGGGAAGCGGGGCCCACATCTGCTCGCCATGCGCCATCGCTTCGTCCACCAACGTATCGAAGATGCCCGAGGACAGGTGCCAGTCGCATGAATCGTCCGGCTGGAACTGGACGCCCAGCGCAAACCAGTCTTCCGATAACGATTCGAAGGCTTCTACCACGCCGTCGCTGCTGACTGCCGTCGCAACCAGTCCCTCGGCCAACCGGTCGATCGCACAGCGGTGCGAGCTGTTGACCGTCGCCGACCTTGCCCCACAGATCGTCTGCATCAACGAACCGTCTTTGGGTTCCAACGGATGCCGCGGATTATGCGGATAAGCGTGGAACGGCTGACCTCGCACATCCACATCCAGCGGTCGGACCGTGCCACCAAGGGCCAGATTCATCAACTGGAACCCCAAGCCGATGCCTACGAAGGGAACCTGACGCCGAGCGATCGCCCGAACCAAGCGAAACTCGGACATGGGTTCCCAACAAGGTCCATCGCTGCCGTCTCGGCACGCGTCACACGCATCCCGTTCGCCCGCGACGACGAATCCGTGCAGGAGGTCCAGCAGTTCGTCCAGGCCTTCGTCACAGGAAAGATCCGGCACAACCACCGGGATGGCACCAGCCGCCGAAAGACAGCCGATCCATCTGGTCAACAACCGATCGACTTCGGGATCGCGCCGAGAGGACCTGTGGAGGCTCCCGGCATGGATTCCGATGATAGCCCTGCTACCCATGGTTATGGACTCGCTGAGTACGTTGTTACGAAACAGAAACAGCACTCACGAGGTGGGTGATCACAACGCCCTGCCTCGGACGCCCTGCCCCGGCGATCAGCCTTCATTGTAGGCGATTCGTACCATGGGTAAAGAGGCCGGTTACACGTCCAGCTCCCAACCGTCGCGGTATTCACGGCGCAACAGCCCAGCCGCCTCAGGAGCATTGGGGCACGCCAGTTGTTCGGCATCCCATTCAATCTTCTTACCCAACCGGAAAGCCACATTGCCCAAGTGATTGGACTCGGTCAACCAGCCGGAGTACTCGAAATCCGCGATCGTGGGCGAACCTGTCTTGCAACCGTTGATCCAATCGGCGTAGATGTTGGCCACGCGTGGCAGCGTCGGTTCCGGTGGCTGGAAGTCCTGGAATTTGTCCTCGGGCAACAGCACGTACTTGCCGTAATCGGACAGCAACATGCCTTGGTCGCCGATGAACAGATGACCGGCGCCCCAGCGCGGGATCCCGCCTTCGGTCCAGATCTCCGGTTTGTTCTCGCCCTGGTACCAGGTCATTTGGACGGGAGGCCGGTCGCCACGAGCACCGAATTCGTAGGTCGCTTGCATCGACGCCGGGGCCAGTTCGGGATGCGGTGGCGGGCCACTGGCCTGGATCGTGCGGGGATAGTCCAGTTTCAGCGCCCAAAACGCCAGATCGATGAAGTGGCTGCCCAGATCGCTCATCGTGCCGCCACCAAAATCCCACCAGCGATACCATTTGGGACCGGGGAAATAAACCGAATGGAACGGCCGATACGGAGCGGGGCCCAGCCACAGGTCCCAGTCCAGGCCCTCCGGAACCGGCTGTTCTTCTTCGGGACGTTCGGTCACACGCACGATGTCCCCATTGCGTTCCGCCGCCTCGGGACTCTGCCATCCCCAAGCCCGCGAATTCCAGATATGCACCTCACGCACCGGACCGATGGCCCCGCTGCCGATCACCTCGACCACCCGCCGATAATTCTCGCCCGCATGGATCTGAATCCCCATCTGCGTCGCTACCTGGGCTTTTGCCGCAGCCAGCCGAACCTGCCGCGCTTCCCAAACGCTGTGCGTCAGCGGTTTCTCGCAGTAGACGTGCTTCTTTTCCTTCAGCGCCATCATCGTTGCCAGCGCGTGCGTTCGTTCGCCCGTACTGATCACCACCGCATCGAAATCCTGCGGCCGATCGAACAATTTGCGAAAATCCCGTTCCCGCCTCGCCTGGGGAAACCGTTCCCCCGCTGCGGCCATGCTTGGCTCGTGGGCATCGGATAACGCCACGATATTTTCCGAAGCCACTCCACCCGTATTCCCTCGACCGCGGCCCCCGGCGCCGATAATGGCGATATTCAGCCGATCGTTCAGATTTCGAGCTGAAACGATGGTCGGCGCAGCGAACAGACCGACGGTTCCCGCGGCCATCACGCCACAGAAATCGCGTCGAGTGATCTTCGAGCCAGTCGGGCAGTCACAACGGCAAAGTGAACGGGACATGAGCGTCTCTCCTGAAGTTGCAGCACGGCAGAAGCCCGCCGAACGACGGCGGATATCGATAACGACTCGAACGTATCACATGCGCGCTGGCGATTGCAAGTCCCGGAGAGGCCTCGATCAATTTACGAAAATCCTTCGACCACCGTTTGACAGCCGAAAACGAAAGCCTAAAATTGGCATCGTTCCCAGCGGAAACACTCCGCAGTACCGGGCGCATAGCTCAGTTGGTTAGAGCGCGTCGCTGATAACGACGAGGTCCCAAGTTCGACTCTTGGTGCGCCCACTTGCTGTTTTTGGCCATTTGGAAATCGGTCAATGGAAGGGTTGATTTCATTCCCTTCTGAATCCCAATGGCTTTGGCCCTCTCGCCGTGTATTCTCTTCATGCCCGACCCTCTGAACGGGCTAATTGACCTTACCCCCCCTAGCTGGAATATTTGGATGTCTCAACAGATCACAGTACGAGGGCATCGGTTCACTCGAGGCCCAGATGCCTGGACCTCGACCATCGACATTGGCGGTCCTGGCACTCCGATGGCAATGACTACGGTGGATTTCAGCATCATTCATGTCGACGACTGAATCGATGCGGCCGACGGGATCGCATGGATCGGGGCGGGTGGTGGTTGCGATTGGGATGGGGAGCACGGGTTAGGGATCAGCCTTTGGAGAGATTTGGTACTTGATGTCGGGGACCGTATTGCAAATCCACGGGGGGAACTGGGCGTGTCGAAACCGTATGATGCTACGATCAAGGACCTAGCCGCTGAGGGACCGGCGGATTTTGTCTCCTGGTTCGACGGGCCCACGACACTGGCGGTGACGCTGTTGAACGTGGACTTGTCTACGGTCACAACCGCTGCGGATGTGGTGTTCGGGATCGGCGATCCGCTGACGGAGATTTTGCACTTGGACGCGCAGGCCGGTCCGTCGGCCACGAAGCATCTGGACGTGCTGGCGTATAATGTACTGTTGCACCGTAGGTACCGGGTGCCGGTGCGTAGCATTGTGCTGTTGCTTCGCAGTTCGCTGGCGACGGCGCCGTTGGCCGTTTTGGGCAAATTACCCGAGACGATTGGGCTGACCGACGGCTTGGCGGCGGTGGTCCGGCAGTTGGCAGAGCGGCTCGAACGGGAGGCGGCCGGGGACCAAGCGGATCGGCTGCTGGTGGCAGCGTACGTTTTGACAGGACTGCGGTTGAAGGCCTCCAGTGAAGTACAGCAACTTTTTCAAG
>REEF01000886.1 GCA_007695205.1 Planctomycetaceae bacterium | reverse complement strand
CGTCATCCGGTGGTATCGCTTCGCGTAACCACCGGCTAATGGCTGCGATCCCTCCAGGATCGGGTTGCCTTGATTTCGCCCGTCATCCGGTGGTATCGCTTCGCGTAACCACCGGCTAATGGCTGCGATCCCTCCGGGATCGGGTTGCCTTGATTTCACCATGATTGTCAAACAACTCCTGGCTGGGTGCCTATTCGGAGCGCAACGCTTCGATCGGCTCCATGGCGGCTGCTCGAGCGGCTGGGTATAGGCCGAATAGGATGCCCAACGATACGGAGAATACCAGCCCGATAAGGGCTGGCATCCAGGTGATGACCGTGTCCCAGTACTCCAGTCGAGCGATGATCCAGGCGATGCCGATGCCGGTGGCGACGCCGAGGATGCCACCCAGGCCGGCTAGCAAGGCGGATTCCAGGAGGAATTGATTGCGGATGTCCACGCGGCGAGCTCCGATGGCGCGGCGCAGCCCGATCTCGTGAGTCCGTTCGCGGACCGAGATCAGCATGACCGCCAGAATACCCACGCCGCCGACCAGCAACGAGATCCCCGAGACGCTGGCGATCAGCAGTGTCATGGCCTGAGCCGTCTCTCGCTCGGTGGCCAACAACGTGGCTTGGTTCTGGATCGTGAAGTCATCCGGCTGGTCCTGCAACCGGTGGCGTTGTCGCAGCAGCGTACGGATCTGGGCTTCGGCGTCGTCCAGCCGATCGTTGGAACTGGCCTGGACGTAGATGGAATGGACGTGGTCGACATTCATCAGTCGCCGCATGGCCGTGCCCAGCGGCACGATGACCACGTCGTCCTGGTCCAATCCGTTGGCATCCACGCCCTTGGCCCGGGTGATTCCGATCACCTGGAACGGGATGCGGCCGATGCGAAACATCAGCCCGATCGGATCGGTGTTCGGGAACAGGTTGCTGCTGGCCGTGGGCCCGATCACTGCCACACGTCGGCGGCCTCGGCATTCCTCCGCATCAAAAGCTCGGCCTGCATCGATGGCGATGTTTCGGATCGTGAACCCGTCCGGATCGATGCCCAGCACGGTCGTATTGGCGTTTTCGGCTTCCCAACGCACGGAGAGTCGCCTTTCGACCGCTGGCGCCGCCCGAGCGACCGCAGGACAATGCTCGACGATCGCCGCAGCATCTTCGGCGACCAAGGTCGTCACGGTGCTGATCTGCCGCTGGCGCCCGGCGATGATCCGAGTCTGACCGGCGTGGACCGCCACCAGGTTGGTGCCCATGTCCCGAATCCGGTCCAGGATCCGCTGTTCGGCACCTTTGCCCACGGCGACCATCAAAATCACAGCGGCCACTCCCACCACGATCCCCAACACGCTGAGCAACGTTCGCAGCTTATGGGCCGCCAGGATCTCTACCGATAAGACCAAGCTTGTCGACCACTTCATCGTTACCATTCCATCGGAAATCCCAAATATAGCTACATTCGGTATCCGTTCGAGACCACGACTTGGATAGTATCATTCCATGGGCTGCCGGATTCCCAAACTGGTCCGAAGGCACTCGTCCAACTCCTTTTTCATCCCTGCGGAAAGCGTTCCCAAAACCTGGGCGACGTTGTGGATGTCGACGGTCGCCAATAAAAGGCAAGAAACGACGGAGTCCCGAATAAGTCCAGTAGCTTTGCCTTCCGGAGAACTGACGTCGATAAAGAGACACCCAGGGTCGTCCGTCATAGTCAGGTTCTTCGTGACCTGGGCAACGACGACAGTGTTGAGGCAATCCAAGTAATCATCCGACTGCACGACCACGGCAGGACGTTTCTTCCCCCGCAGTCCAGAGGGATGTGGAAACCGGACGAGTATAACGTCGCCTCGATTCATGGTTCCTCCGTCAGATCGTCGTAGTCATCCATATCTTCCCAGCCCGCATGTCTTCCACTCTCCCACGCCAGCGCGTGACGCTCCTCACTCGTCCAGGGACTATCGTCGTAGTCCACTGCCTTTAATCGCTCATAATCTTCCATTCGGAGCAATACAAACGTCTCCCGCGTCCAAGGATTTACCACACGCAATGGCATGGACTCGGGAGTCTTTAACTCCGCTACTTGTTGTTCGGTCAGTTCGATCATCGATGCCTCCTTTACCACATTGTATCGCCCATCTCTGTTTTCAAGCAACTATCGTAAAGCCGCCACGGGATGCAATCTTGCGGCGCGGCGCGCTGGCTGGACGCCGAAAAAGGTACCGATCAGCAGGGCGAAACCGAGGGACAATGCCAGTGGCTCCCAGGATATCACGATGGGCATCGATGTCAGTTGGCGGATGGCTACGGAGATGCCGCTGCCCAGCGCGCTGCCCAAGATCATGCCCAACAGAGTGACGCTCAACGATTCGGTCAGAAACTGGGTAAAGATGTCGTTCCGCGTCGCGCCGACCGCGCGGCGCAGTCCGATTTCTGCTGTCCGTTCGGCGACGGAGATCAACTGGATGTTCATCAGCACGACACCGCCGACCAACAGGCTCAGGCCTGCCAGGGCGGCCAGCAGCATGGTCAGAGTTCCCGAGGTGCCTCGGACCACTTCGGCGATGGCCAAAGGTGAATTGATGCGAAAATCGTCTTCCACCGGCGGCGTGATCCGGTGCCGAGCCCGCATCAATTGAGTGATCTGTTCCGCCTGTTCGGGCATCCGGTCGGCATCGCTGGTGATGATCCGCACACCGCCGATGTGATCCACGTTCATGACTCGCCGCATCGCGGTGGTAATCGGCACCAAAATGCGATTGTCGAAATCGCCACCGCTGGCGCCCATGACTCCGCGCCGTTCCAACACACCTTGGACTTGGACGGCCACCTTGTTGACGTACAGCGTTTGGCCGATCGGATCGGCGCCGCCGAACAGATCGCGTTTCACCGAGCTGCCGATGACGCACACGCGTGCCATGGTAGCCACATCTTCGTGGCTGATCCCATCGCCGTCGGCCGTGTGCCAGTTCCAGGCTTCATGCCACTCGGGTTCGATCCCCCACAGGGTCGCCTTGATCTGTTGGGCCTCGTACCGCAACCCGGCGCCACTCAGCCAAGCCTGCGGGGTCACGATTTCCAAGCCGGGAACCTCTTCCCGGATCGCTCGCACATCGTCTAAAGTCAGCGTGGTGACGGTAGAATCGGGCGGTCCGATCGTTCGGCCACCGCCGGCGACCAGCATCATGGCTCGCGGACCGAAATTTTCCACTCGCCGCATGACCTGGGATTCGGTGCCCTTTCCGATGGCCATGATCACGGTCAGCGCGGCGATGCCGACAACGGTACCTGCCATCATCAAAAACGTCCGCAGCGGATTGGCCGCCAAAGACGAAAGACCTTCCTGGGCGGTGCGCAGTATCTTCATCCGTTGTTCTCCTCGTTTGGAACCAAAGCTACGAGTTCAGCCTCCGCGTCCCGCGGTCGATCGATCGTTTGGTCCTCGGCGATCTGGCCGTCGGCCAACACGATCACGCGCTGGGCGTGTTCGGCGATCTGGCGATCGTGAGTCACGGTGATGATGGTCCGTCCCTCGCGATGCAGACGCTGAAAGATGGCCATCACCTCGACGCCGCTGCGGCTGTCCAGATTCCCGGTCGGTTCGTCGGCCAGCAGGATGGCCGGGTTGTTGATCAAGGCCCGGGCGATCGCCACGCGCTGCTGCTGGCCGCCGGACAACTGGTTGGGGCGATAATCGATGCGATCGCTCAGCCCCACCATGCCCAGGGCCTGTTCGGCCAACTCTTCGGCTTCCTCCGGATAGTGGTCGGCATAGATCAGCGGCAGCAGGGCGTTCTTCAACGCGGTGGTGCGTTGCAGCAAGTGAAACTGTTGAAAGACGAAGCCGATCTTCTGGTTTCGCACGTGGGACAGGCCTTCGTCATCCAGATCGACCACGTCGGTCCCTTCCAGCCGGTAGTGACCAGCGGTCGGCTTGTCCAAGCAGCCCAGGATATTCATCAACGTTGACTTTCCCGTCCCCGACGCACCCATGATGGCCACATACTGACCGGGTTGTATGGCGAACGAGATGTCTTGCAGCACGCGCGTGACCACCTCGCCTTGCGTATACGTTTTTTCGATACCTTCCAATTCGATCATCCTTGCACCTCGCTTAACATTACGGCGAACTCTCCGGGGGCAATTCCACAAAAATCGACTGGCCTTCTTCCAGGCCGTCCACCACCTCGATCCACGGACCATCGCGCCAGCCCACGGTGATCGGGCGCATTTCCGGCTGTCCATCGACGACCACATGCACCACATTGTTGCCTTGGTGGCGTTTCACTGCTCGAGCCGGGATGGCCAGCACATCGGTCTTCTTGTCCAACAGGATCGTGACGCTGGCGGTCATCTCCGGGCGCAATAAGTTTTCGTAAGGTTCCAGGATTTCGATGACCACGTCGTAGTTCACCACATTGTCCTGGATCACCGCCTTGGGGTAGATCGCGTTGACCTGTCCCACGAACTCGCGACCGGGAAACGTATCGACCGTGAACATGGCCTGTTGCCCCGTTTGAATCCGCCCGATATCCACCTCGTCCACATAGGCATCGACCTGCAGGCGTTGCAGATCGATGATGGTCACGAAGGTCGGCGCATTGAACCCGGCGGCGACGGTTTCGCCTTCCTGGGTCGAAACGGACGCGATCACCCCCTCGATGGGCGCCGTGATGGTGGCGTAGGACAGTTGGATCCGCGAGTTGGTCACGGCCGATTGTGCTCGGGCGATCTCGGCCGCCGCTTGCTTGACATCCTCTTCGTGACGGACCTCGACCAGCGTGTATTCTTTTTTCGCAGCGGCCAACTGCACCTGGGCGACGGTCACTCGTTCTTGGGCCTGATCCAAGGCGGCTTCGGAGGTGGCGTTCTGCTCGAATAGTTTCATTTCGCGAGCCACCTCCTGTTCGCCCAGCGTGCAGGTGGCCTGCCAGCGGGCGATCTCCAATTCAGCGCGTTGGATCTCTTTGGGGAACAGACGATGGAGGGCCGCCAATTTCGCCTGGGCCAACTGCAGTTCGGCTTTGCGTTGAGCCAGCATGGCTTCCAGGTCCTCCTTCTCGATCTCTGCGATCACCTGGCCGCGAACGACGGGATCGCCCACATTGGCGCTGAGCCTGGCGACCTTGCCCGACAACCGAGCCCCCACGCGGACCTCGGCACCCACCTGCGGGCGGACCGCGCCGGTGGCGAGCACCGAGGACGAGAAATCGCGACGTTCGACCAAGACCGTCTGCAAGGTTGATTCATCCGAGCCGACTCGGTTCGTCGCGTACCACCACCCGCCGCCGGTTGCCGCCACCGCGATCACCAGCAGCAGCACCACCAGCCGTCGACGTTTCTTCCGCCGTCGTTTCTTCGCTCGCAATGCCGGCATCGAGTCGCCGGCATGTTGATTCGAATGCTTCTGCATGATCCTGTTCCAACCTACCAACGCTACTTAGGACCGGCAAAACAATAAGTGTCAGATTTGCTGTAGTGGTACGCAACGCGAACG
>REEF01000822.1 GCA_007695205.1 Planctomycetaceae bacterium | reverse complement strand
CGGATCGGCGACTCCGGTGCACGCTCTGGTTCTGGTCTCAGTGTTCCATCCTGCGGGCCCTGGCCGCCGTTGCCGTAACGGCCGCCTTCGGCAGTTGGTTGCATTGTATCAGATCGAGCCTCGACGTTCCAATTGCCGGAGCGCCGCGGCGGTGTTCGCGGTCCGCCAACCGCAACGCGGTTGCACCCCACAGCCCAGGGTCAGCCCGTTGCCGACGGGCGCCACCCTGGGTGCACGAGACGGAAACCACGCCGCACTCTGAAGGAGTGCCACTCTCGCGGACCGAGTAACCGGGCATCCCACCCACCATTGACACCTTAGCCGTCGTCCGGCGGGGCGTCGTCCTCAGCGTATCGGTTGTAGCACCCCTTCAGGGTGCCGGCAATTTCTATTCGGTCACACCCAGGGTGCGCCTACGCGGCGACCCTGGGCTATGGTGTGCCACGCCTTCAGCGTGAAGATTCCCCGCGGCGCCGGTCCCATGTCGCCATCTTGTACGGTGCTGACCCGGCAGACCAGAACGGTTGCGTTGACCAGGCCGCGACGAGTCAACGCCACCATTCTGCCAGACCAGATCGCGGCTCTGGTCCAACGCTTGGTTACGTGCCATTCCGATCCGAGACACCGTGTGTTGCGGTGTCATCGAAATCAAAACGGCGGCCACATGAGAGCCCTTGGGGTAATGGCATCGGTCAGCCCCAAAGCACCGTACCCCGCACAGGCCGTGACTATTGCACGTATCCACCACCCGCGCCGCCAACAGACGGCGGAATACAACCAGATAACAGCACCGACGCTGGGCAGCAAGGCAAATGCTATCACGTTGACAGACCGTAGGAACGTTGCGGTTGCGCCATAGTGCCAAAACCACACCGCACCGCAAAACGCCTGAAATATGGCTGCAAGTGCCAGAAGGCCGCCCAACGCGACCATCAACGTCATCGGAATCGCGCGCCACCGAAACTTGCGACGCGGTTTTGCGGGCAGAGCTTGAACGTTACTCGATTGGTAAGGATTCGGATCGAAGTTCATTTGCCGTTCCACCACATTAAACCTCCGAGCCTGTCGTTCAAACGCACAGGAACCCGGCTTCCTCGGGCACGTAACGACACGCATCAGCGGGCCGGCGCGATTGATGCTGATTTCAAAACCGACCCGACCGCCGGCTCCGTTGCATGCGATTGTTACCCGCTGTCCCTCGAAGCGAAATCTACCGCGGCACGGTTGTATTCGTCTTGACCCCATTTTGCTTTTGCAAGCAGAGTCTCTATGAGTTTCGCGACAGCCCAAAAAATCGGTGGTTCATTCATCGCATCCCTTGTGAAGACCCGTTCTCGTCCGTCAGAAAACGTTACGGCAATCACAGTGTTGCCGACAGTGCTTATGCAGTCGCCATCATCGTCTTCCGGAAGATCGAGAAAGCCGGACGTTTCGACAACGCTAGCAATCAGGTCGAATTCGTAGTAGTTGATGCTACCGTGTTGCTCTCCGATCACATCAACGTTGGCAACGCCACGATATTCAAGCGCGCCCGTGCGTGCTGCTTTCATCGAGAACCAAGGGCATTCGCCCATGCATCCCGATGGCGTGTCGAGCGAAAGCGATTCAATGCTCTTGTTGTGAAGTGGGAACACGTTTTGGTTTGCGATCCGTTCTAAGCGGGGTAACTTCAATAATTAACCCGTTGAGACTCCCTGATAATAGGATTATCAGCGGGATTATCACCGGGTTGATAAAAATTATCACCAGTTAAGGGCCCAGCGGTCCCTGTAGTTTACAAACTGGTGATAACGTCCAGTCTACTCGAATTGTCATGTATTTGGGCATTGCTGTAAATGGCCCGGGGCGGGTGTTCTCTATGCTCCAATAAGACAGGTTGTTGCAGTGAGCGTCGACGAATTTCAGCACCGTTGCATTGGCCGAAGTCTGCTCGGAGCCACTCGAAGTGCGTCCCCGCTGTATGTCCTGGTAGGCGGCGCCTGCTACGTCCGCATTGGCATGGTGGGCCAGAACGAAGCTGGCCAGCATCAGGAGATCCAACGGTGGCTGGCGAGCAACGGGATCGACCCCAGAACGGTGCGATGGTACTTGGACAAGGCCACGGGTGACAACCTCGACCGACCCGGCTTCGAGCAGCTATAGGCCGACGTTGGCGTCGGCTACATGGTCGATATCGCCGCTGATAAAAGAGTAGCAGCTAGTATGCTCCGTAGGAGCGTTGCCCATCGGGAATGAGTCGAGTCGTCCAGGGGCGTTCGCGTTGCGCCACGGGACTGCTGTGCGTCCTGGTGGGCTCTGGACTGCTCGCCGGGTTGTCGCGGGCATCGGATGCCCCGTCACACGGCAGCACTCGCATCCTGGTAGGGCCTGGCTTCAGGTGATCGCTGGCTGACCGTCGCCGATCATCGCCCAGATCCGGTCTCGTGTCGCTTCGTCCAGATCCACGGGGCAACCATCGAGCCAATCCGATAACGAGGCCAAAACTGGGCCAACTGCACCGCTTTCTGCACCGCCTGACCCCGGAACCCCTGTTTTTCCTTGGAAATAGGGCTTCTGGGCGAGTCCGGCTGAGGCTAAACTGGAAGCGTATGCAATGGCGAGAATTCGACCGTTACGTTCCGATTCCACTCTGGCATCAAGGACAACGCATGAGCGACAACCCTTACAACTCGCCCCTCTATGGTGCACCCGGTCAGCCAACGCTGGATCCCTTTGGCAGCAGGCCTGCTGTCAAAACGTTGGGTGGGTTTGTCCTGACGATTTTGATCCTGGACCTGGTATTTTGCGCCATGCGTTTTGGCTTGGCCATGCTGGGCGCGGTCGGGTTTGCGATGATCGAACCCGACGATCCGATGCGTCCCACCGTGGTCTTCGAAGTTGGGACCGGACTGGCGATCGCTTTGTTCGGAATTTCCGCCAACATCCTGATCCTGCTAAAAAAACCTATCGGCATCTACCTGGCGGTGGTCAAGATCTTTTTCACCGTGGCGAACATGCTGGTCGGCATCTGGCAAGCGTCCCTACAATTTGGGCCCATTGCCGAGGGGGCGGTGGGAGCCGAGCGTACGGGAATCCTGGTCGGTTTTACGATCGGCATCCTCTTCGTGCTCGGTTTTCGCCTGACGTTGATGGGGCTGTACATCGCGGCGCTGGTCAAAGCCAATTCGATCCTCTCCGAGTGATCTGGAACGCAGAACGGCGGATTCTTTTTCGTAAAGCTGTCGAGGCGAACTATAATCGAGTTATATCGATCCAGCACTTGAGGGAGTTTCTGGCATGCGGTTTCAATTTTTCGGGTATCTGTGCGTTTTTGTCTTATTTCAGGGGGCTGCTCAACCATCCGCGGCTCAAACGAAGCTTTTGCGATTCCCGACCATCCACGGGGACCAGATCGCGTTTACCTACGCCGGAGACATTTGGCGCGTCTCGTCGGAGGGAGGGACCGCCATTCGCTTGACGACGCATCCGGGACTCGAACTATTTCCTCGCTTCTCGCCGGACGGCCAGCAGATCGCTTTTACTGGTCAATACGACGGTGACGAGCAGGTCTACGTGATCCCAGCCACGGGCGGCATCCCGCAGCAATTGACGTTCTACCCGGCTCGTGGCCCGCTGCCTGATCGTTGGGGCTACGACAACCAGGTTTACGGTTGGACTCGCGACGGGCGATCGGTGCTCTTCCGTTCGCTCCGCGACGGCTGGACGCTGGGCAGTTCGCGGTTGTTCACCGTCCCGGTCGACGGGGGCCTTCCCGAGGCGTTACCGATGCGCGTGTCGGGGGCCGGAGACCTTTCGCCGGACGGGGACCGAGTCGTCTTCAGCCCCTTGTTCCGCGACTTTCGCACCTGGAAACGTTACGAAGGCGGCTGGGCTCAGGATCTGTTCCTGTTCGACCTGAAGACCTTCGAATACGAGCAGTTGACCGATCATCTTCGCACCGAGCGTGATCCGATGTGGATCGGGGATCGCATCTATTTTGCCTCCGACCGTGACGATACGTTGAACCTGTACTACCTGGACCTGGCGACTCGCGAAACGCATCAGGTGACTCACAGCACCGATTTCGATGTGCGGTGGCCCAGCCGTGGCGAATCCGGTCAGATCGTCTACGAATTGGGTGGCGAGCTGTACGTACTGGACACCCAGAGCGGCGATTCTCGCAAGGTATCGATCCATGTGCCGACCGACGGGTTGGCCATGCGGCCTCGACGGATTTCAGTCGCCGACCGGATCTCCGGTATCGGACTCAGCCCCGACGCGAAACGCGTGGTAGTCGCGGCTCGAGGCGACATCTTTACCGTTCCCGCCGAGAAAGGCCCGACGCGGAATCTGACAAACACCTCGGGAGAACATGACAAGTGGCCCCACTGGTCCCCGGACGGGTCGAAGATCGTCTTCCTGTCCGATCGAACCGGCGAGGAAGAACTGTACTTGATCGACCAGCGGGGCGATGGCCAAGCGCAGCAACTGACCGACAACGGCCAGGCGATGCGATACCGGCCGACCTGGTCCCCCGACGGCGCTCGGTTGGCCTTCAGCGACAAAGACGGCAAGCTGTACGTGCTGGTCCTGGACGGACGCGAGGTCTCGGAGATCGCCGACGAGGCGCGGGGACAACTGATGGATTTCAGTTGGTCGCCTTGCGGAGGGCATCTGGCCTTTAGCATGACGGATCCGAACGGTTGGCGCTCCCTGCATATTTGGAGCGTCGAAGGCGGCCAGGCTCGGCGGATCACGGGCGAACATTTTCACGAGTTTTCGCCGGCCTGGGATCCGGACGGCAAGTATTTGTACTACCTCAGCAATCGGCAGTTCGCCCCGCAGATCTGCACGGTGGAATGGAACTACGTGATGACTCGCAGCACCGGGATCTTCGCCCTGGCGTTGCGCCGCGACGTCCCCCACCCGCTGCCGCCGGAGAGCGACGAGGTGACGGTGGATCGCAACGATCAGCAGGAAGACGATCCCCAGCCGGATTCCGGCCCGAACGATCAGGATGCGGCGGAAGGGGAGAGCCAGGATAGCACGCCCGACGAGCGTCCTGCGGATGCTGCGTATACCAAAATCGATTTCGAGGGACTCGGCCAGCGCGTCGTGCGGTTACCGCTGGAAGAGGATAATTATCGAGGCCTGTCGGCCATCGCTGGGCATGTGCTGTACGTTCGCGGAGGCCCGTTCTTCTACGGACGAGATTCGGGAGTCCGAACCGAATTGCGCATCTTTTCGTTCAAGGACCGAAAGGCCACAACGCTGGCCGAAGGCGTCGACAGTTACGTGTTGGCCGCCGACGGGAAGAAGCTGGCGACGCGTGAGGGACGAGACATCGCCCTGTACGATGCCAAGCCGGAGGGCAAGGCCTCTCGCAAAGTCGTGCCGCTCAGCGGGCTGATGGCCGACGTCGACCCTCGGCAGGAATGGGTCCAGATCTTCCACGAAGTCTGGCGGCGCTACCGCGACTTCTTCTACGTCTCCAATATGCACGG
>REEF01000257.1 GCA_007695205.1 Planctomycetaceae bacterium | reverse complement strand
CGCATTGGGTACCACCATACGAAATCCGACAGTTATTGTTTTGCCGATGCTTAGCTGCCGCGGGGCGGACAACAAGTTCACGGAAATAGACCAGGTTCCCAGAACTGGGAGAATGAACATGAACGGACTGTCACGGCGCGCGATGTTGGCGTTCCTTCTGTTGATCGCCGTGTTCGCTATCGGGCCGGTGCATGCCGACGATGCCATACGGCCCTATGAAGGCAACCCTTACTATTGGCAATACAAGGGCCGGCCGGTGCTGCTCTTGGGCGGCAGCGATCAGGACAACCTGTTCAACCACCCGGACATCGCGCCCGACGGGCTGGAGGCTCACCTCGATCTGCTCCGCTCGGTCGGCGGAAACACCGTCCGCAATACGATGAGCACGCGCGAAGCGGGGAACCTCTTCGCGTTCCACCGCGACCCGGATACCGGGCTGTACGACCTGGACCGTTTCCACGACGCCTACTGGCAGCGGCTCGACACCCTGCTGGCGCTGGCCAAGGCGCGTGACATCATCGTGCAGATCGAACTGTGGGATCCGCACGACTACTACCGCCCGGTCGGCGATCTCGGTGGTTGGGCGCAGCAGCCGTTCAACCCGGCCAACAACATCAACTATACCTTCGCCGAATCGGGCCTGATCGAAACGGTCGACTGGTCCGCGGTCCACGATCCGGACAAGGACCATCCCTTCTTCCAGACGGTGCCGGCCGAACGGGACTTGGCCCTCGTCCGCCGTTACCAGGAGCGGTTTGTCGACAAGGTGCTGGAGGTCGCGCTGCCTTACCCGAACGTGCTGTACTGCGTGAGCAACGAGTCGAACGATTCGCTGCACTGGAGCGACTATTGGGCCGAGCATCTCCGGCGGCGTGCGGCCCAGGCGGGGCGGCCGATCCAGGTGGGCGAGATGCGGTTCCCGAACAACCCGCGCCACGCCGACTTCCAGCACCTGATCGCGCGGCACGATCTGTACGCCTTCCTGGACATGGGCCAACTGAACCGGCCCGTGCGGCAAACGCACTGGGACAACCTTCAGTACCTCCGCGGCCAGCTTGCCGAGCGGCCTCGCCCGATCAACAACACGAAGATCTACGGCGGCGATCAGGTCGGCTGGACGGGCGGCTACCGGACGGGCGAAGAGTGCTTTTGGCGGAACGTTTTGGGCGGGGCCGCCTCGGCTCGCTTCCATCGGCCGCCCGCGGGCCGCGGCCTCAGTCCACCGGCGCAGGGGCACATCCGCAGCGCTCGCATGATGGCCGATCGCATGGACTTCTTTTCCGCCGAGCCGCGCAACGATCTGCTGTCCGACCGTGAGGCGAACGTGGCCTATCTGCGTTGCGTGCCCGGGCGGCAATACGCCGTCTACTTCCCCGACGGCGGAGCGGTGAAGCTGGATGTGTCTGCCATGAAAGGTAGGCTGCAGGTCCATTGGCTGGAGATCGCTCGCAACGCCTGGCAGACGCCCCGGGACGCCCACGGCGGCGGGACACTGGAATTGAACGCGCCGGGCCAGGGCCACTGGGCCGTGTTGATTCTGGCCCGTCAGTAATCACCGCCTATCAGAAAGAGCGCAAGAGATGAACGGTAACCGCGAAGGCATTTGGAAAAGGAACCGACCCCTGATCGGACCGGCGATTGTGACATTCAGCTTGCTGTTTGGGCCGTGCGGCCTGTCGCCAGTCATGGCCTGGGACGTGTGGACATTGAGCGAGACCCGGCGGGTGCTCCGTGAGGAACCGGCCGGGGAGGGAAGGGCGGTTCACCTGGCGGCCGCACGTGGCGAGGCGGAGAGCTTCCAGATCTTGATGCGGAGCGCTGAGGGGGCCAGTGCGGTAGAGCTTTCCGCCGAAGCGCTGCACGGTCCCGGCGAGGCGGCACTGCCAGCCGAGGCCATCACTCTTTACCGCCAGCACCAGCTTTATCTGGACATCGGCACGCATCGCAACGACGATTTCGTGCCCGGCTGGTATCCCGACCCGTTGATCCCGTTCCGCCATCCGCTGTCCGGCGAACCGCTCGCCGAAGCCCGCTTGGTTGCCGTTCCCTTCGACTTGCCGGCCGACGAGACGCACGGCTTTTGGGTCGACGTTGCCGTGCCGCGGGACACCGCAGCCGGCATTTATCACGGGCGCTTGCGGCTGACCGCCGCCGGGCGCGAGGCGGTCGACATTCCCCTGTCGGTCGAGGTCTGGGACTTCGAGCTGCCGCGCGTCTCCAGCCTGCGGACGGCCTTGGGTTCGCCGGCCCAGCGGATGCGGGGCTACTACCGCGAGCGAGCCCGGCAGGGCGTCGAGGCTGAACCGGACGATTGGGACGCTGTCGAGCGGCAGTGCGCCGAGCTGCTCAGCCGTCACCGCATCAATGCCACGCCGCCGGCCGGGCTGTTCGTCCCGCAGCAGCTCGACGACAGCTCTTTCCACATCCCGGACGAGCAGATCGGGCTTTTCCGGGACTTCGTCGACCGCTACCACGTCAATGCCTTCGCGGTCCGGCATCCCCGAACGGTAGTCAAAGACCCGGTGGCCCAGCGGCAGACGCTTCAGGCCTACCTGGCCGCCTTCGACGCTGCCATCGAGCGGCTTGACCGGCCGGGGATCGACTATTTCATCTACCTGATCGACGAACCCAACGACGAGGAGGCCTATCGCTACGTGCAGGTCTGGGGCCAGGCGATCCGCCAGCTCGGCTCGCAACTGCGGGTGATGGTCACCGAGCAGACCTACACCGACAACCCGGCCTGGGGTGATCTGCACGGCGCCGTCGATATCTGGTGCCCGCTGTTCTCGCTGTTCCGGGAGGAGAGTGCCCGAAAACGCCAGGCACTCGGCGAGACGATCTGGACCTACACCGCTCTCTGCCAGCGCGAACCGACCCCCTGGTGGCACATCGACTACCCGCTGCTCAATTACCGGGTCCCGGCCTGGATCGCCTGGCGCTATGAGATTACCGGCCTGCTCTATTGGGGCGGAATGTCCTATTGGCGGGACGTGGAGGACCCCTGGACCGACCCGAAGACCCTCGACAGACGCAACCGTCGCGCGGACGGGCGCGGGCCGCTGTTCAACGGCGAGGGAACGCTGGTCTATCCGGGACGGGCGGTCGGATACGATGGAATTGCCTCCAGCCTGCGGCTCAAGACGCTGCGGGATGCGATCGAAGACTACGAGTACTTAGCGATCCTCGACCGGCAAGGTCAAAGCGAACAGGCCCGCCAGATTGTGCTCCCGCTGGCGGCCAGTTGGTTCGATTGGCAGCGCGACCCGGTGGCCTACGAGACGGCTCGCCGCCGCTTGGCAGAGGCGATCCTGGAAGGCCGCACGCGCAACAGTTGCGAAGACGGTGCAGCCTCGGAGAACAATAGCCAGGGAGACAACGAGACCCATTGACCGTGGATTTTAGTTTCCGCCCGATCCGCCGCTCGGGTTCACCGCTCTGTTCAGTCCGCTAATAGTTCAACGATTTAGCTCACCGATGGCGTCCCCGCCGTGACTCCCGAATTGCCAGGCGGCGGGGCGGGGCCGCCATTCGCTGCAGCGTCTTGTTCGATCAGCTTCTCCCGATACCATTGTTTCCATCGTGAGAACGATCGGGCGCCCTCTCCGGATGGCTGTCCAAGCAGCAGATTCTCCACACTGATGTCCTCGTCCAGTTCCGGCCAGTGGATACCGTGCCCCCGGCCAATGAACTCCCAGATGCTGCGGTGCTGCGGCAGCGCGTGGGAAAGCCGAGGATACCAGGAAATCGGCACACTCACGACCCGGCCGTCCGCCAAGGTCACGGTCAATGTGTCGTCGCTGATTCGCACCTCGACGGCCGTAGGGCTATTCGCCAATGTCAAAGTACTCATTCCAGATCTCCAACAAGCGGTCGTCAGACTCTCACGGCACTGGATTCGGGGCGATGTTCTCCCGACCGAACGCTTCGATTGGTCTGCGCGCCGGACGGACTTTTTTTTCGGGTCGCGTGCCGGATATCGCGCGGGCAATTCGTGTGAATCAGAACAGATAACGGGTGTGGTGTCAAGCACTTGCGGCGAAAAAACTTGGAATCTGGGCGGGATATTCGGGCGGGTGGCCCTGGTACTGCCAGTAGGCCGGATTCTCCGACCACGGCTGAATCCGGTCGGCGTTGTCGGCGAGCGCGACGCCGCTTTGCCAGGCCATCGCGACCGCCAAGGCAACGATGATCCCAATACGATGCGTGTGGTTGTGTCGTGTCAGCATTCTTTATCTCCCGTTGGGTTGAGGAAGCGTCCAGAGATCGGGCAGGATGTTCGTTTTCTGGCCATGCCGATGATAGACCCATCGGTGGTCCCAATGGGTACGGGTTTCACCTTTTTCGAGGACGGGCTCGAACGTCGCCGTATAGACTCTCACCACTCCACCCGACTGAGCTTGGTAACGCAGTTGGCCGGTCTGCGCCAGGTAGAGATAGTCGAAGATACAGGCGTTGGTGCTGCCGGTATCTGCCGCGTACCTTCTCCAGGTCTTGCCGCCGTCGAAGCTTCTGTGGAACGACCCGTTTGCGACAGCGGTGATGACGCCGCGATCATCGGTCACAAACCTCGCAGGAAACGAGGCGGGAAACTCACGTGCGTCACTCCAGCCGTCACCGGGCCGCCATCGCGATAACTTTGCGCCGTCGCTCATGAAGGAGGTTGCGGGCTGGCCGTCCGGGAGCACTCCGACATGCGTCAGATTGTACAGAGCGCCCGCGTCCGATCGAAAGACGACATCGCCGCTGGCTACAGTAATAGGCAGCTTGGCATGGGGTTGTCCGTCGGCCTTACGGAAAGACCTGCCGCCATCTTCCGACCAGGCGTACAGAACATGCGTCGCTCCCGAGCCGCCTCGGTTCTCTCGGGTCGTGTACACATCCCAACCGACGTGCATCCTGTTCCACCGGTCAAAGAACACCCGTACCTTGTATCCCTGATACGCCGACACCCCACCGGGATTCCAGATCAGGGTCTTGACGCCGTGTTCATAATCGGTCCCGCCCAGCATCTGCCATCGGCGGGTGTCGGCATCGTAGCGGGCCACGGCACCGGCCATGATCCCCGGCGACCATCCCGTACCGAATCGGACACGGTGGCGAAAAGCGATGTACAGCACCCCCTTTCGATCGCGAGCGAAGAACGGATAGGTGATCCAGGTGCCCGGAATGGTCCGATCCGGGTCGCCGCCAACGAAGGTGAAGGCGGAGATATCCTCCGGTCGGTTGGATACCTTGTATTGCCAAGGGTGCTGGTAGTAGGGGTTATCGCTGTGGGGACGACCGTACGGCGAGTTGTGCATATTGCCCACCACGTGGATATATCCGTCGCGATCAATTCCCACAGATGCTTCGTTGTGAAAAGGGTCGGGGTCGGTCTCGTCGAAGATGACGTTGGTCGTGACGGTTCCGTCCGGTGTCTTTTTCGCGATCCGCGTCCGCAGTTGGTCGTCGACCCACACCAGGTAGATGCTCCCGTTCCAGGTCACCAAGG
>REEF01000915.1 GCA_007695205.1 Planctomycetaceae bacterium | reverse complement strand
GGCGAGAATGCGCTGCTTGAATTGGCGAAGGCCGCGCACTCGGGCATGACCACTGAGGAGTTCGAGCAAATCGTGAAAGACTGGATCACCACCGCGAAGCATCCGACCACCGGCAAACTCTTCACCGAAATGGCCTATCAGCCGATGCTGGAGCTGCTCGACTATCTCCGCGCCAACGGCTTCAAAACCTTCATTGTCTCCGGCGGCGGCGTCGAGTTCATGCGCCCGTGGGCGGAAGATGTCTATGGCATCCCGCCCGAACAAGTGGTCGGCAGCAGCGGCAGACTCAAATACGAATACCGCGACGGCAAGCCAGTCATCGTCAAGCAGCCCACTCTGACCCACTTCAACGACAATGTCGGCAAGCCTGTCAGCATCCAGAACCACATCGGGCGACGCCCCATTTTCGCAGCCGGCAATTCCGACGGGGACTTTGAGATGCTCGAGTGGACGACCGCCGGCGCAGGCCCGCGCTTTGCCATGTTCGTCCACCATGACGACGCCGAGCGCGAATGGGCCTACGACCGCGAAAGCAAAATCGGCACCCTCGCCAAAGGCCTCGACGAAGCACCCCTACGCGGCTGGACCATTGTCAGCATCAAAAACGATTGGATCACGATCTTCCCATGATCCATGAATCCCATCCACATTATGAAAACAAGAGCCAACATAATGGTCGCTTTGGCCTCAGTCGTATTCACGCCCGTTTTTATGGAAGAATCCCCCGCTGATCGCTGTCAAGTGAAGAAAGATTAAGCAAATGAGTATTGAAATCATTGGAACACATAACAACGTGCTGGTGATCATGTTGAGCGGCAGGCTCAAACAATCGGAGCTTGCCGAGCTGCAGCGATCCATGGCGGAGAAGGTCGGCAAACAGGAAAAGATAGGGGTGCTGGTCGTCGCCACAGCGTTCGAGGGTTGGGATAAAAGCAGTCGCTGGGGTGATGATCTGGAACAGCAATTCGCCATGGATCCGTTGATCCGGAAGATGGCGATCGTGGGCGACAAGAACTGGGAGGATCTTGCAATCACGTTCACGGGAAAGGGGCTGCGCCGATTTCCAATCGAATATTTCACGCCAACGGAAATTGCCCAGGCAACGGCGTGGGTCGAAAACGAATAACTGAAGGAATCACAGAAGGAAGGTTAATAATGAAAGTGGAGGCAGAGTCATGAAACAAACACGACTACCACGGCACCTGACAGCATGCGCGACCGTGGCAATCATGTTCGCGGCCTCGACGACGCCGGGTCATGCGGATGAGGCAGAGGCAGACGCCGCCGAACTGGCAAAGAAACTCGCCAATCCGATCGCGGCCTTGATCAGCGTGCCGCTGCAGTACAACTATGACCAGAATTTCGGACCCGAAGACGACGGCTCCATCAGCAGGCTGAACATCCAGCCGGTCATTCCCGCCTCCCTGAACGATGACTGGAACCTGATCACGCGGGTCATTCTGCCGCTGGTTGACCAGAACGACATCCCCGTGAGGGGACAGGGTGAGTCGGGTCTCGGCGATGCGGTCGCGAGCTTGTTCTTCTCGCCCAAGGCGCCGACCTCAAACGGCTGGATCTGGGGTGCGGGACCGGTGTTTTTGCTGCCAACGGCCACGGATGATGCGCTGGGCGGGGAGAAGTGGGGACTCGGGCCTACGGCGGTCGCGTTGAAGCAGACCGGCCCCTGGACCGTGGGCGCGCTGGGCAATCACATCTGGTCGGTGGCCGGGGACAGCGATCGGGCCGACGTGAACGCTACCTTCGTGCAGCCGTTCCTGAGCTACATCACCCCAACCAAGACGACCTTCGGGATCAGCACTGAGTCGACGTACGACTGGGAAACCAGGAGCTGGTCGGTCCCGGCGAATGCCACGGTTAGCCAGTTGCTGAAGGTTGGACCGCAGATTCTGCAGGTCTCGGTGGGCGCGAAGTACTGGGTGGACGCGCCGGATAACGGCCCCGAGGGTTGGGGGATCAGGGCACAGTTGACGTTCCTGTTCCCCAAGTAAAAAGACGACGTTACCGTCAGCTTCGTGGTCGGCAAGGCGGTGATCGAGGGTGTGCGCTGTGACCACCTCGCGTTCCAGACCCCGCACGCCGACCTGGAGATATTTCACCCGACGAACCTGTAGCAGTTCCCACTAGCGAGAAACCAAGGTCAACCCCACGGAGAGCAACATGCACATACGATCATTCCGGCCCTACCACTTTGCCATCGCGGCGCTGGCCTTGGTGGCCATCGCGTCTGTCCCCGAGGTGCGGGCGGGCGAAAACGAAGCCAAGGCGTTGTTGAAAGGGATGTCCGACTATCTTGCGGCGCAGCAGGCGATCGCGTTCGACTATGACGCTACCTACGAGGTGGTAACCAAAGATGGCCAGAAGCTGGGTCTTGCAAGTTCGGGCACGGTCACGTTGAACCGGCCGAACCGCATCCGGGCCACTCGCACCGGGGGCTTCGTCGATGTGGAGACCGTGTTCGACGGTACCACGTTCACCCTGCTCGGCAGGAACGCCAACGTCTATACGCAGATCGAGGTGCCGGGAACCGTCGACCACTTGATCGATGAGCTGCGCGACACCTACGGCCGGCCGCTTCCGGCCGCCGATCTGCTGACCTCGAAGCCTTATGAGGCCCTGATGGAAGAGGTCGTCGACGTCAAGGACCTCGGAAGCGGCGTCATCAGGGGGATCGAATGCGACTGGCTGGCCTTTCGTACCAAGGAGGTCGACTGGCAGATCTGGATCGCCCAAGGCGAACGCCCCTATCCCTGCCGCTACGTGATCACCACCAAGCAGGTCGATCATTCGCCGCAATACACCATCGACGTTCGCAACTGGCGCACTGGAGACGGTGCGAAAGGAAATTTTGGTTTTGAGAGCCCCGCCGGCGCCACCAAGATTGAGTTCGAGGAGCTGCGCGAGAAGGTTCACCATCTTCCACAGCATTTCACGACCGGAGAGTAACGATGAGAATCTTTAAACGACTGGGTAGCATCGCCTTGGCATCATTCATTGGCGTCTCGGCCTTCGGGATCGGGACATCGCTCATTCCGGGTCTGCCCGGTTTCGTCTCGGAGGCGCATGCCGTTGTGGGCCGGCCGCTGACCCCGGTGAGCGTCGCGGGCGCGACGCGCCGAACCGTCCGCCGGTGCGCCGCTGGCGTTTACAACTGCTAGACAGCCCTGTCGGGATCGACCTGGCCGCGCCGGTGGTGGCGGCCATCACCCTTCACTTCGGGGGCGACCCCGGCGATCCAAACTTTCTTTCCATCACGGAAGGCTGGAACCACACGGTGCGCTTGTATCAGCCCCGGCCGAAGGCGCGGGCGGATGATCGCCAGTTTGAGCGAGGTTTAAGATGAGAGCCAATCGAAAAGTCGTTTGCAGGGCAATGGCGTTGTGCGTGGGCGTCATCGGGATGATGTCTTTCGCGGCGCAGGCGCGGGACGCGGATGATGGATGGCGGTGGAGCGCCTCCCTTTACGGCTGGTTTCCGAGCATCGACGGAACCACGCGATTCCCCAGCGGGGCAGGCAGCCCCTCGATTGAGGTGGATGCTGACGACGTCCTTGATGCCCTCAAGTTCACCTTCATGGGCGCTCTCGAGGCGCGCAAGGGACCGTGGGGCGTCTTCACGGACTTGGTTTACACCGACCTGGGCGGTTCCAAGTCGAACTCGCGTGATTTCAGGGTCGGTCAGGGCGGGTTGCCGGCCGGGGTCGACGGGAATGCGAGTCTGGATATCAAAACATGGATTTGGACGCTGGCCGGCAGCTACGTGCTCGGCAGCACTCCGCAAAACACGACCCAAGCGCTGTTCGGTACGCGCATGATCGACATGAGCCAGACCCTGGACTGGTCCTTCAACGGCGACATCGGCTCGCTCGAACTGCCGGGCCGCGGCGGCCGCGCCGAAGTCGACGTGACGAACTGGGACGCCATCGTCGGCCTGAAAGGGGTCGCGACGCTGAGCGCCGACCGCCGCTGGGTTCTGCCGTACTACGTGGATGTGGGAACGGGGGAGTCAGAACTCACCTGGCAGGCGCTGGCGGCCGTCGGTTATTCGTTCGACTGGGGCACGACGACGCTCGGTTGGCGATACCTCGACTACGATCTGAAGTCGGACGCGAAGATCAAGAGTATCAATTTCAGCGGACTGTTTGTGGGCTTGACGTTCCAGTGGTAGCCAGAGGCACCGCGGTTACCCGGTCGAGCCCCGTCCGGGCGCAGCCTGGATCGGGATGGATTGCCAGACATTATCGTGGTCGTCCGCACAGCCGGGACCGGGGGCTACCTTTCGGCCGAAGCGTTTCGGCTTCGAGGGACCGTCCTAACGCTACTGGGCTCGGTATCAGGCTTGCCTGGTGATGCCGACCCTGTTCGTGCTCTTGAAGCTCGGCTCGCCCACCGCGCCGAACCACGCGCCGCACCGGACGCGGTCAAGCCGCGCCGGTGGGCGCATTGGGCATGGAACACTTGATATCCGCACCATAAAAATGGGTGTGAGGCGTAAGCAGCATGCAGACATTACCTCGGCTATTGTTATGGCGGTCCTCGCGGTATTTGTTGTTTCCTGCGCACACCCAAATCCCTCCGCCGCCACCAAGGTGACTCGCGAAACTCTTCGCGTGCAACTCCCGGCAGGCACCACCGGCGTGGACGTGTACTGGCCGAGTGCCGCGACACAGGCACCGATGGTCATCGTCGCGCACGGGTTCTCGCGGTGCCGCCATAACATGTCGGGCTGGGGCCAGCACCTGGCTCAGGAGGGATTCGTGGCCGTGGTGCCCGATCTGCCGACCCGGTCGGACCACGCCCGCAACGGCCGTTTCCTATCGGAACTGCGCGCCTACTTGCTGGACGATGAATCCTGGAGGGAGCACATCGACCCGGCCCGGGTTGGGCTGCTGGGGTTCTCGGCCGGTGGATTGTCCAGTCTGTTGTCGGCGGCCCACTCTCCAGGCCTGGCCATATGGGTTGGACTCGATCCGGTCGACCGAGATGGCCTTGGCGTGAAGGCGGCGACCATGGTCCAGTCCCGTGCCGTCGTACTCACCGCCGAGCCTTCGGCCTGTAACGCCCACGGCAACGCTCGCGACATGATTTCCGCCTTGCCTCGGCACGAGCATTTCAAAGTCGCTGGGGCAGTCCATGTGGATGCCGAGTGGCCCACCAGTTGGCTGGCCGAACTCGTTTGCGGTCGTTCGACGGACGAGCGGCGCGCTGAGTTTCAGGCACGTGCGACACAGGCCCTGAAGGAGGCATTCGCATTGCCGCCGGCTGGCGAGCCTTCGCGGCAGCGGTCCTTTTCAACACGGATCGCCGAGCACTCTGGACCATGCGACTTGCGGGCGACACAATCTTTGGCTTACCGCTGCGGCTCACCGGGCTTTCGTCGCAGGGTAATCCCGTGAGTCGCCGCCAGGAGCGTCTGCCGCACCCGGTGTAGCGGCCGACCGCTACCAGGGCGAGACGCTGAACTTCGAGAGCCCGGGGGCTTTCTTC
>REEF01000932.1 GCA_007695205.1 Planctomycetaceae bacterium | reverse complement strand
AACGCTGCTAGCGTCACTCCGAATAGCCATCGATCTTCTGCCGTGCCTGGAACCACTTGGTCCGCACCGGGCGTCGTTTGAGCCGCCATGAGGCTTCTAAGCAATTGTATGGCAATAAGTTACATCGATGCCGACAGGCTTGGTATGGATTCTTCTGCGGACCAACTCACTCAGAATCTCTCGCAGCTCGCCTCTTGCAAGGCAGGGGTGGCCCAACCAGAATGAAACGCAAGACCGGGGTTGCCACGATCTGCTGAGAGATTTCCAGATTCATGTCATCGATAAACATTCGCGAGGAATTGGACCGGTTTCGTGACCGTTTGTTGGACCTGTCGAACGCCAATCGGCTGCTGAACTATCGCAAGACGAAGACTCGCACGATCCAGGTCGTCGATGCACGATTGGACCAGATCATGCAGCGTCTGGTCCAACAGGGGCGTCCGTATCGGTTCCGCTGGATCGATGAATCCGAGCCGTGCCGCGAGTTGGCTCGTCCGCTCGATGCCCTGCCACAATTGAGTCCGCCTTCGCCCACATCTAACTCCGCTGATGGATCGGACCTGACGCATCAAGAGGCAGAGTGTTCTGGTGCCGGTCCACCGCCGGCGGCGCCCGATCCGGATGACGAACTCTGGGCGCTGGACCCGCCGCCCAGCCGTACATCGGCATCCACCGAGGTGGTGATTCAGGTGGAGACTGACGGCCCTGAGACTGACCGCCCCGAGATCGATCTCCCTGACATCAACCGCCGCGACGATACGTTGCAAACGGATCGGACCGAGGCTGCGTTGGAACGGGTGTTGACCACCATTCGGCGAGCGGCGAACAACGCGATCGAAGAGACCGGCGTGAATTATCTGTACATCGCGTTGGGGATGCTGGAATGGAACGAGCGGGATGGCTCGAATCGCCGCCTGCGTTCGCCGCTGATCCTGGTTCCCGTGCGACTGCAGCGCCAGTTCGACAACCGCCGGCACCGCTACGAAACGACGATGCACTACACGGGCGACGACATCCAGCCCAATCTGTGCTTGGAGCGACGCTTGGAGCGAGACTTTGGAATCGTGATGCCGTCGTTGTTCGACGAGGACGATCAATTGCTGGCTCCCGAGCGGTACTTCGCCGCTGTGTCCGAGGTGATCGCTAGCCAGACGCAGTGGACGATCGTGCGCGAGGCGATCGTGGGGTTCTTCATGTTCAACAAACTGTTCATGTATCTGGATTTGGAATCCGAAACATGGACCGGTGACCGTTCTCCGGAAAAGAATGCATTGATCCGAGCGGTCATCGAAGGCAGCCAGATCGACGATGATCTCGCGACCGGGACCTTCGCGCCGGACTATCCGATCGACGAGTACCCGATCGCGGAGGAAATCCATTTGGTCAAGGATGCCGACAGCTCGCAGCATTCCGCGTTGTGTGATATCGCCGAGGGCAAGAGTCTGGTGATCGAAGGGCCGCCGGGCACGGGGAAATCGCAAACGATCACCAACGCGATCGCCGATGCCCTGTACCGCGGGCAACGAGTCCTTTTCGTCGCGGAAAAATTGGCGGCCTTGGAAGTCGTTCGCAATAATTTAAGTTCCGTGGGCCTCGGACAGTTCTGTCTGGAACTGCACAGCGATGTGGCGACGCCGCAGCGCGTGATGAGCGAACTGCGCAAACGCCTGGAGTACTTGCCCAAAAAACCTGCCGATATCGTCGCGGTTCGCCGCCGACTGGAGGAACGCCGCGAACGGATGGGCCGGTACTTACAGCGGATGGCACAGCCGATTGGTCCGCAGGCTCAACCGGTGTACGAAGTGCTCTGGCGTGTCGCCGCCTTGCAGCAAACGCTTGGCTGGGAATCGGCAGAAAGGATCTCGGTCCCTTGCGAGGTCGATGCCGCCGGGTTCGACGCCGCTTGCTCGGCGCTCAAGGAACTGGCAGTCCATCTGGAAGAGTTGCAGCCCGTTTCCCAGTCGCCTTGGCAGGGGCTGAGCGCCGATCGGCTGGTTCCGTCCAAGATGCCCTTGTTCCACGAAGGTGTCCAGCAGTTGAGCGATCTGGCTGACGATGCCACAGCGAATCTCCAGTCGCTGGTCGCAGAGTTTGGCGACGCGGATCGGATCTGGCTGGAACGGGTTCTGTCTCCGGACGCTCAGCGATTCGAAACCGATCTGGCCGAGTGGTTTTCCGGTGTCCCCGCATCCGTGACGGACTGGCTGGCTGCGTTCACGGTTCCCGAGCATCTGTCATTGGCCGAGTCGATGCGACGCGAGATCGAAGAGACACGATCGAAAACATTTCAGGCTCGTTCCGCGCTGGTCGTCGATCCCGAACAAGGTCGATCGGCAGCGCTCCAGGTCGTCGATGCGATGGAGATCTTTCGTTCCGCTGGGCTACTGACCCTTTCGTTGGCAACGCTGCGGGAGATGCGAACGCAGTGGCAAGCGGCCATGGAGAACCTGAAGCAGATCACCCGCTTGGGGCACCGAATAGCAGATGTGGGATTCGGTCCGAGTCACACGCAGCGCCAGTTTGCAGAGACGGCGGAATGCTACCGGATGATGATCCACCCGGTGGTCGATGGGGCACCACCGCCCGCCTTCGCCTTCCGATCGGATGCCGGGGAACTGGTCCAACGGGGTCAGAACGAAGCAGAAGACTTGCGGACGCAGCGCGCAGCACTGGAAGAAGAGATCTTTCTGCACAAGATCCCTGCCAGCGAGACCATCGACGAAATGATCGATGTCTTTTCGGCCCTGGGCGATTCGTGGTTCCGAGCCTTTCGAGCGCAGTACCGTTGGGCACGACGCACGCTGAAAGAATTCACACGGGCGACCGCAGGGCGACTATCACCGAAACAAGGTGTGCGTTTGTTGCGGAATCTGGTCGATTACCAGACGAGGCAGCAGCAATTTCCTCAGGATGTCGCATTGAAGCAGTTGTTGGGGGATCGATTCCAAGGCGAAGCGACGGACTGGCATCGGCTGCAAACCCTGGTCCGCTGGGCTCAGCAGGCGCAACGCATGGGCATGGGCTACCAGGCATGCTGCCAGCGACATCGCCAGGTGTACGCCGCGCCCAGGATCAGCAATCGCGAATTGTTAGAGGCGTCCAGCCAATTCGAACGTCATTGGCAGCATCCGGCCTGCCAGCCGCTGCTGGAGACGATGGACGCGACGGCGGTTCCGCTCGCGGAACTGGACGATCGGGCTGGGCGATGGATCCAAGCGGCGGAGGTGATCCTCGAGCATCGTCGCGCGTTTCGTGGCGGCGAGTCCGATTCGCTGGAATCGCTGCTGGCCGATGCTCGGTTGCAGATCGAAGCTGCACGTGCCGAACGGGCGTTGGACGAAGGCCCGTACCGCCAGACTTTCGGCGATCTGTTTCAGGGACCCAGCACCGACCTGCAGTCGCTGCATACCGCCATTGGATTTCGCAAGGTGCTGGCCAGCGTAGGACTGGATTCCGACCAGGCATCCCGATTGGGCGCGGATGCCGACGGCAGCCTGCTTCGAACCCTGTGCCAAAGAATGGTTCGGCTTCGTGAAACGACGATCGCGTGGCAGAACGTTTTGGACCGATTGACAGCGTGGGGCAGCCGGCCTTCCCGCTGGCTTTTGCTGCCGGGGCCGTCTGAAGATGTCCTTTATCGGGAGGTACTGGCCAAGGCGCGGGAACGAATCTCGACGATCGGCGGCTGGGCCGCCTACTGCCGCGCGGCCGAGCAGTGCCATCATAGGGGACTCCAGTCGCTGGTCCTGCTGCTGCAAAGCGGCCAGATCCCCGCAGAATCTGCCGTCGAGGCGTACGACCTGGTGCTGCACCAGGTTTTGGTCGAGCGGTTCTTGGAGAATTCCGACTTGTTGCTGGACAGTTCGCGGCAGGCGCTGGAAACGGCACGACGCGAGTTCATGCAATGGGACGAACAATTGATCGAACTCCAGCAGCGCGAGGTGGCTTGCCGCTTGCTCCAGAATGCCGTTCCGCCCGGTAATGCTCGGGGGCGAGTTGGGGAGTTGACCGAGATGGCTTTGATCCGCCACGAAACCAGCAAACAGCAAAGGCATTGCCGTATCCGGGACCTGCTGCACCGCGCCGGCCGCGCCGTGCTAGCATTGAAGCCCTGTTTTATGATGAGCCCGTTGTCGATCGCCCAGTATCTGGCCCCCGGTTCCGTCGACTTCGACCTGGTGGTCATGGACGAAGCGTCGCAGATCAAACCCGAGGACGCGTTGGGAACGCTGTTGCGTGCGCGTCAGATGGTGGTGGTGGGCGATCCCAAACAGTTACCACCCACCACATTCTTCGATCGGATCGGCGCTGCGGAGGAAGACAGCGACAGCGAAGACACGTTTCTGGACAATACCGAATCGGTGTTGGAAGTCGCCATGAAGACCTTTCCCGCACGCCGCCGATTGCGTTGGCATTACCGCAGCCAACATGAATCGCTGATCGCGTTTTCCAACGAAAAATTTTACGATGGGGAACTGGTCATCTTTCCTTCGCCGTCCAGTCAGCGAGGCCGTCTGGGTGTCTTTTTGCAGTCGGTGCCCAACGCGTTTTTTTCAGGCGGCTGCAATCCGGTCGAAGCCGATGCCGTTGCACAAGCCATCGTACAGCATGCCCGACAGTATCCGGACCAGTCGTTGGGCGTCGCTGCCTTTAACGCCGCCCAGGCCCAGACGATCCAAGACCGTCTGGAGGCCATTTGTGTCCAGGACGACGAGGCTCGCATCGCCGTCAACACGCTTGAACAGCACCAAGAGCCTTTGTTCATCAAGAACCTGGAGAGCGTCCAGGGCGATGAGCGGGATGTGGTCTTCATCTCGTACACCTACGGGCCTTCACCCGAGACAGGCCGCTGCTACAACCGCTTCGGGCCGATGGCCGGGGTCCATGGTTGGCGACGCCTGAACGTGCTGATCACCCGCGCCAAGCGCCGCGTTGTCGTGTTTTCCTCGATGCAGCCCAGCGATATCCTGGGCGGGCCCGATCGCAGTCGAGGCGTCAACGCGATGAAACAATACCTGGAATTCGCGCAGACAGGCCGCTTCCTCGAACGGGAGAGCATCGTGGGACGAAGCCCCCAGTCGCCGTTCGAGATCGCCGTGTCAAGCGTCGTCCTGAGCCTGGGCCTGCAGGTCGTCCCCCAAGTCGGCGTTGCTGGCTACTTCATCGACCTGGGCGTGCTGGCGCCGGGCAGCCAGGACGAGTTCCTGCTGGGCATCGAGTGCGACGGCGCGACCTACCACAGCGCAAAATCCGCCCGCGACCGCGATCGGCTCCGCGAACAAGTCATCCGACGACGCGGCTGGGTGCTGCATCGAATCTGGTCGACCGACTGGTTCCTGAACCGTCCATCCGAAGAAGAACGCTTGCGTCAGGCGATCCAAGACCAACTGGCAAGCTCGTCATCGCCAGCCATGTCCGAATGAACTCCACTCGGACGGACACGCTCCCTTAGAGTCTTCGGTCGTAACATGCGCGCACGGTGCGCGCATCTTCGTAGGTTGGGACTCTGTCCCGA
>REEF01000911.1 GCA_007695205.1 Planctomycetaceae bacterium | reverse complement strand
AAGGGCGCGCAAAGTTTTTACACCTGCTACCACAAAAAGGGACGATCGATCATGAAATTCAAAACGAAAGGATTCATCTCGTTGCTGCTCGCATGTTGTTTCACCGTCGCTGCTTTTTCGGGGGTGATTCTCTACATGACTCCCCGCGGCCGCGTGGCGAACTGGAGCGGCTGGACCATACTGGGGCTGGGCAAGCACGAGTGGTCGGAACTGCACATGAATGCGTGTGCCCTGGTGCTGGTGATCGCCGCCTGGCATCTGGTGATGAATTGGAGGGTGTTCTGGAGCTACATCAAACGACGCAGTGCCGGCTTGAATTTGAAACTGGAGATGGCCGTAGCTCTTCTGGTGACTGTGGGGCTGGTGGCCGGCACGGTCTACGAAGTACCACCGCTGACGAGGTTGGCTGCTTGGAACGAAGCCATCAAGGACTCCTGGGAAAGCCAGCGTGGTCCGGCGCCGCACGCCGAAGAGCTGACCGTATCGCAGTTGGCCAGCAACGTGGGAATCGATCTGAACGAAATGGTCACTGCCTTGAAGAGCGAAGGCGTGACGGTAGCAGATACGGAGAAGTCGTGGGGATATCTCGCACAACAGAATGGCATGGCTCCCAGTCAGTTGTTTACCCTTGTCTCGCGCACTTACCCGCAATTGAAGCAATTTGCCCACGTCGACCAGAGCGGCGGTCAGGGCGGCGGTCAGGGAATGGGCCGAGGCAGGGGGCAGGGGGCAGCGCACGGGCAGGCACGCGGCACGAGCGGAAGTGCCGGACAGGGGGGTGGTTGTTCGGATCAGCCTGCGAGTCACAGCGCAAGCCCAGCGATGGGCTTTGCTTCCGTATCTGAGAACGAAGTCGGGGCATGTGCCGATCCCAATGGCACGGTGGAAGGCCAGCCAGCCCACTCCGGAAGCGGCCTTGGCCAAGGCATGGGCACTGGCCAGGGTATGGGTGGCGGACGAGGCATGGGCGCAGGCCAAGGCATGGGTGCAGGACGAGGTATGCCAAACCCGGTGGAACAGGATCACTGAACCCGGCCTTGGCACGTGATTTGCGTACTCACTGGTGAAGGCACCACTCCGGCGGAGAGGTGCGACAAGTTTTTTGTAACGATCTTGATGAAAGGGAGAGAACGATGTTCAAGCTACATTTCACTCTGGCAATAGGTGCGTTGGTGCTGCTGGCTGCCAATCACGTCGGGGCACAAGTCCCGAAACAAGCTGCTGGATCCCGCGCAGGACAAGGGATGGGGCAAGGCGCGGGGCAAGGCGCGGGACAAGGCGCGGGACAAGGCGCGGGCCGCGGGATGGGACAAGGCGCCGGTCGCGGGATGGGGCAAGGCGCCGGTCGCGGAGCGGAGATGCCCGAGCGCGGGCAAGGAGCCGGGCAGTATCAAGGCGACATGTTCACGCTGGTCGGCAATCCCGCCGTGCAGACCGAGTTGAAACTCGATCCCCAACAGCAGGAAAAACTTCGCGCTCTCGGCCAATCGGAACACGCGCGTCAAGCCGCGCAGATGCTCAGCCAACGAGGCAGTTGCGAGCGGACCGACGACCGGCGAGCCGTGATGTCCCAAGTCCGCAAAGACATCGAAGAGATTCTCAGCGAACAGCAGTGGAAGCGATTGAACGAGATTTGGGTTCAGGTCCGAGGAGTACGGGCGCTGCAAAGCGACCGGATCTCGAAGACGCTGGAGATCTCGCGGCCTCAGCAGAAACAGATCGATCAGATGCTCAGCGGCGGCTTCCGAGGCCGAGCCGCAGAACTCGAGGACCAGGTACTCGATATTCTGAACGAAAAGCAGCGGCAGCAATTCACTGCCCTGCAAGGGGCACCCTTTGAGCATCAGACAGGCGCCCGAGGAGGAGCCGTCGATCCGCCACGCGACGGTCGCGGACGGGCGCAGAGGCAGCCGTAAGACGGCCAACGCAGAACTTGGCCTTCGCGTTGCCAGACGCCACATGGTCAAACGGTTGGATTCCAATGCATGATGGTGATGTTCCCAGCGAGCAGACGCATCAATACGCTTCCGGAACTTCGCGATGGCGACTCGGCCCGGGAAACCGCGTTCGGGCGATGGTGTGCAACGGTCCGGTCCCGCTGACGTGGGAAGCCACAGTGCTGCGATGGACCTCGGGGTACCGTCCCGCAGAAGAAACGGCGGCGAAAGTCGCGGTTGGTGCCCGTGGTCCTTCTGCCCCGGATGCCTGAAAGCGGCCGGGAAAACCGCCGCCGACCTGGCGCCGGGCGTGGAGATCGCCGACAAAGACCGGTTCTTCTCGTTCACCAAGGGACGAATCTTGACCTTGGACTACTGATCTGCCATCAAGGACCGTCACCACAACCGTTATCGCCACCGTCGGTCTCAGGTATCTGCTTGCGGCCAAAGTACCGCCCCGCCAACTCGGCGATCAAGTACGACATCACCACATAGTTGACGATGTAGGCAACAAGGAACGTGGCAGGAATCGTTCGCATCACATCCGGTACGACAAATCCCAGGATGATCGCCGGAAACCCGAGCAGCAGCATGTACGGCAGAAACAGGAAACCGATCGGGCCGAAACCGCACGGACAACAACCGGGCGGAAACAGCACCAACAACAAGCAGTGTGCCAAAAAGACCGACAGACGAATGGGACGGCTGCCCGTCTGCTGTGAAGGCTTTGGCGGAGCTGATGGTTGGCTTCGAGGTGGTTCGTAGGGGTTTTCCATGATCGCGCTGTCCGCCGATTGTTTGCTGCCTTCCAACATCCCAGTCAGGGTGCCGCGTTCGGAAGTGTGCATGCCCCATTGTCGCTGACCGCCGGACCAAGAGTCAACTACCGGGTTCTGGGCTATCGATCGGAGCGATCGGAGCCAACGCAGGTCGCTTCGAGGCACCGGGCGACTGATTCGCTGACAATCCCGCGACCTACGCACCTAGAAAATGGACACTCCCATTCCACCATGCCTGCATGCCCGTGTCCATTTTCGGCCGTGCCTTCTGCGACCCGGGCTTGGGCCAACGCATCACCGTGCGTAACCGTTACGCACCCGTCCGGCCGTTTTGTAAAAAACCGCATGCCGTGTCGGGCCCAGGCAGCCGATTGAGCTTGCTCAATCCAACGACAGCAGAGCAGCAGCTTTTTACATTTTGGCCCCCGACCCATCCAACCATCACCCGCGGTCATCGTTGCCGGCCAGTTCGCCATCATCGAGCCAGCCGCTGTTCTGGTGGCTGTCGCGCGTATTGGCTGCGATCGCCTCGCGTCCAGCGGCCGGACCAGATCTCCCTGAAGGCCCCTAGGGCGCGCGCTGACGCGACTTCAGCCGACATGGCCTGATCACCAGCCATGACCGCGAACGTGCGTCTACGCGTCCCAGGCTTCGCGCCTGGTTCATTGTGTGGGGTCAGTCGGGGACACCGTCAGACGAGCAGTCGGCACAACGCCTCTTGGCCCGCAGACTGACCCACTTAAAACAGCGAGCTTCCTGGCTTAGTTCAGCGGCCCAGCTGACCGGGCCGCCGCGATCAGTGTCACCATGCCATTCCGACCGGAGCGGCGGCTCCGGTCCAGCGTTTCGTTATGCCGCTCGTCTCGTTCGTTTCCATAGCTTGGGAAATCGTTTGGCGATCTGTTTATCCGTAAGGTACGGATTGTGGCCCGTGGGAAACGGGGATACTTTCCAGTTCCGCAGGTTTCGTCCTGTGACCTTCTCGTAGACTACGCCGGGATGGAACTCGCTGTACCAGTGCTCAATGGGATCGGAGTTTCGAGCGTAGGAGCCTAGGTAATCGGGGTCAGCAAGAATCTTCACGAATTGTCGCCGCCCCTGGAACACGATCCAGCGGCGAAAGTCCAGAAAGCCATCTTCGGAACCGCAACCAATCGCGGTCGCAGCACCATACACATCCCAGTTGCACGTCTCCTCAAGTAGTTCGCAGAATTGCCGCGAGAATTCGCGGATCTCCTTGTGCGTGCGTTCTATCAGTTCTCTGGTCAGAGTCTTCTCGAAGGCGTCCAGGTTGCCGTGTGTGGCGGCCATTGCTTCGGAAATCATTGTCCAGAAGCTGTCGCGGTCTATCAGCTTCTCGTTTACGGGCTGCAGGGGGCGTTGCCAGCGCCCGTTGTCTTCGGCAAGCCGAAAGCCGTCGTTGTTGAGCTCGCCGAGCAGCATTGCTTCGCCATGTTCGATCCCGACCGCCACCCCCGCCGACCCATGGTGGTTGAGAAACAATCGCGGGTCGAGTTCCGACATAAGCCGGGCGATCACAAATGCCGCGTAGGCGAAACAGAGGGGTCGTTCGGCAGTCTCTTTCAGTCCACCCGGTTTGCGATGAGCGTGTTGGTAGATCTTCCAGAGTACCTTGGAACGGGCAAAACAATAATCTGGCTGGTATTCGGGATCTCGCGACCAACGAAACGTAGGATCGTCTGCAGAAAAGCGCGTTGACGCCGAGACGTACAGATCCGCTGACTTACTGCCGTGCTTGGTGTGGCACAGTCCAAACCACAATCCCGCAACCGGCGTTTGTGGGGGCTCGACAGAGAACCTGTGAGTCAGCCAGTTTCGGATGGGCGCAATCCGATCGTACGGAATCTTGCGAAACTTTGCCCAATCGGCGTGAGGGTGCAATCTTTCGGCAATATCGATAACGGCCCCCATCTGCGCAGATATCTTTCCCCCAGCGCCGAGCTGAAACCTGATCGTCTTCGTGTAATCCGGCGTGCCGCTGCTCATGGTGTTCCTCGCCACGTAACGTCCCGCATCACTGGGCCGGCGGTGATGGCCGTCCATTCGAAACCGGCCCGGCCGCCGGCTCCCGTGCATGCGATTGTTCGGCAAGATCGGCAGTCTTCGGAAACATTTCAACGTTCTGAGCATTCAAAAAACAACGACGCAGCGCTCCCAGCCTCTTTCGGGTTTCCCATCGAAACACGCACGCCATCGCGGGATGGAGCAGCCACCGAAGCCATCGCGGGCGAGCAGTGAAATTGTATTTGTACTCGATAGTGGATGAGCCATCTCCCACATCATGATGCCGAATAGTCGCGGCAAATGTCTCAAAGAAGGGCGGTCGGTTCAGCATCTTTACAGCAGCAACGTGCGGTGGGTTGAACGAGACATATTCGGTTCTCAATGCGATGCCGCCCAAGTACCAGCGACCAGTACAGACAGAAGTCGCGTGAAGTCGAGCCTCCGTCAAGTTGTCACAGAGGCGAGCATCCTGCAACAGCGTGTCCCATTCTAGTCTGCGGTTGTAATCATGCAGAAGGCGAAACACATCAGCACTGGTTGCCGGAATGGTGTCGGCTACGGAACCATGAGGCATCGCACGACCAACTTTACTGCTTTTGCCGAACTTCTACTTCTACCGCCCATACGACTGCCCAAGTCTTCGCCTGGCGGGCATATCGGCGGCGTAAAACGCTTCAAGATTCCACGATTTTATCCACGTAAACTCGAACGTGCAAGCACCTTCTGACGATTTTCCCACGTTTGGTGGTGCGAGTTGTGCCGTCTGCATCAGACGCCGGC
>REEF01000908.1 GCA_007695205.1 Planctomycetaceae bacterium | reverse complement strand
ACGATGCGACGCTCCGTAACCTGGAGATCATCGGCGAAGCGGCCAAGGCGATACCAAACGAAGCTCGACAGCGGTTCCCTCACATCCACTGGAAGGGCGTTGTCGGGCTCCGCGATGTCTTGGCCCACGCTTACTTCGCCTGGGACGATGACACGCTTTGGGACATCGTGACAAAAAAAGTGCCGGAATTGCTGGAGGTGATGGAACGCATCTTGGAAGAGCTCCCGCAAGAGCACAGAGAAACGTAAGAAACGGGCGCTGATCTACAAGATGCTGGTACTGACCGGACTGCGGAAGGGGAAATTGGCTTCAGTGACCGTAGGCCAATTGGATCTCGACAAGGCGACGGCGGAATCGCAAACGGTTAAGTTTGACCCGGCGGATCTGAAGCCCTCGAACGCAGCCAGAGGCAATTTCCAAGCGAGCCGAGCTTGTTCGGGAACGACCGATCTGCCTCCTGACACCCCTGTCTTCGAAGTACCCGCCGGATTGGTGCGGATTTTGAATCGGGACCTATGCGCTGCGGGCATCCCCAAAAGGGATGAGCGCGGACGAGCGATAGACGTACACGCCATGCGTACTACGTTCGGGACCCTCCTGAGCGCTGCAGGGGTAGCTCCTCGAACTGCACAGGCGGCCCTGCGTCACAGTGACATCAGCTTGACCATGAACGTTTACACGGACCCAAAGTTGTTGGACGTCGCGGGTGCCGTGGAATCGTTGCCGACACTGCCGCTGTCCATGCCGATGGCCGACAGATTGGCGGCAACGGGGACTGACGATGCCGAATCAGGCCATTTCCGGTTTGCACCAGAGTTTGCACCGACACCTGTCAAATCGAGGCCGGTCCATTCATCTACTGTCAAAACAGAGAAGTTGGGTGGCGACCCCAAGAAGGCGGGAAACCCTCGATTTTCCAAGGAAAACCAAGGGTTTTCTGTAGTTACGGCCAGTCGGGGCGGGGAGATTCGAACTCCCGACCTCCTGCTCCCAAAGCAGGCGCGCTAACCAGGCTGCGCTACGCCCCGTTCGTATCGGACTTTCAACGTGACAGAATCCCTCGCGATCCCTCGCGGATCCTTCTTCAACTAGGTTGGATCGCTGACCTCGCAGGAATTTCTGCTATCTTACTGATTGAAACCAGTCCGTACAACGGGTACCTCCAAAACGAGTGACCAGATTGCGGCCTGTCTAAAAGTTGGATTCACTTAACCCGAAATAACGGAAAACTGTTTGTGATGTCAATCGATGTCGATCGGCGGGAATTGGAGAAGGCGCTGCGAGCGACCGTGCGCGGCGATGTGTGTTTCGACATAGCCAGCCGGGGGATATATGCCACGGACGCCAGCCATTACCAGATGATGCCCGCCTGTGTGGTGGTCCCCGCCGATCAGGACGACTGTGTGGCGGCCATCGAAATCGCTGGACGGTTCAAGATCCCCATCATCCCGCGTGGCGGGGCGACGTCTTTGTCCGGCCAGACGTTCGGTTCGGGAATGGTGATCGATACGTCGAAGTGCATGGATCGCGTTTTGGAGGTCCATGCCGAACAACGCTGGGCTCGCGTGCAACCGGGCGTGGTGCGAGATCGGTTGAATGCCCATCTGGCGCCGTTAGGTCTGCATCTGGCTCCGGACCCGGCGACCGCCAATCGTGCCACCGTTGGCGGGATGATCGGCAACAACGCTTCGGGGACGCGATCGCTGGTCTACGGCAAGACGATCGACCATCTGCTGGCTTGTAAGGTCGTTCTGCCGGACGGGACCGTGATGGATCTGCAGCCGCTGGATGCGCAGGGGTGGCAACAGCGCTGTGACGCCGGCGGCCGCGAAGCGGAGATTTACGGTGGGATTCGCGAGATCGTTACGCACCATCGCGACGAGATCCTGGCTCGCTATCCCAAGGTCATGCGTCGCGTTTCGGGCTACAACCTGGACGAATTCGTCGAAGGAGCCGGATACACGGGGCCGATCGGCGGTCGGTCGTCCGGCGAACGTTCTTCCTGGAACCTGGCTCATCTGATCGCTGGCAGCGAGGGGACGCTGGCCTGCCTGCTGGAAGCGACCGTTCGGCTGACTCCGCTGCCCCGAGCGACGGCCGTGGCAATCGTCCATTTCGACAACGAACTCGATTCACTGCGACACCTGCCGGCCATTCTGCGACACAACCCTAGCGCCGTCGAGTTGCTGGATGGTCTGGTGCTGCGCGAATCGCAGATCAACCCGGCAACACGTTCGATGGCCAACTTCCTGGAAGGCCAGCCTCAGGCCGTGCTGTTGGTCGAGGTGTTCGGTCAGGACGCCCAGGATGCTGAGCAGCGCATCGTTGCGTTGGTCCAGGACTTGAAGAATCAGCGGATCGGCTACGCCTGGCCCGTGCGTAGCGATCGTCGCGGTCAGGCCGATGTATGGAACGTCCGCAAACTGGGGTTGGGGTTGATCAGTAACGTACCCGGCCCGGTGAAGGGCCAGGCGTTTGTCGAGGATGCATGCGTGCCCGTCGAAGTGCTGGCTGAATACATCGAACGGCTGCAGCAGGTGTGCCGCGGACTGGATGTTGCGACCACCATGTACGCTCATGCCAGCGTGGGGGTGATCCATTTTCGACCGATTCTGGATCTACATCGCGAGGATCATCGCCAGAAGATGAAACAGATCGCCGATCGAGCTTTCGAGATGGTCTGCCAGTACGGCGGTGTGTTTGCCGGCGAACATGGTGACGGCCTGGTGCGGGGCGAATTCATTCCGCGGTACTATGGCGAGCAGTTATACGAGGCATTCCGGCAGGTGAAAGGGCTGTTCGATCCCGCGAACTTGATGAACCCGGGCAAGATCGTCGATTCCCCATCGATGCTCAGCCATCTGCGGTATGGCGACCAGTACCGGATGCTCCAGGTGCCGACGCTGTTCCACTATCGCGACCAGGGAGGATTTCAGTTGGCCGTCGAGCAATGCAACGGCGTGGGCGAGTGCCGCAAATTGGACGCCGGCACGATGTGTCCCAGCTATATGGCGACGCGCGACGAGGAAGCCAGCACGCGTGGCCGAGCAAACGCGCTGCGGTTGGCCATGACCGGGCAACTGGAAGATACGACGCTGGACAGCCGACGGGTCAAGCAGGTATTGGAATTGTGCCTGGCCTGCAAGGCTTGTGCGACCGAATGTCCCAATGCCGTCGACATGTCTCGCTTGAAGAGCGAAATTTTGCAGATGCATCACGATCGGCACGGGACTCCCTGGGGCTACCGTCTGATCGGCGCTATGCCCGACCTGGCTCGCCGTATCGCCGGGCCGTTGGGCCACGTGGTCAATCGATTGGCTCGATTGCCGGGATACGGTTGGTGGATGGAGAAGGTGGCGGGCATCGATCGGCGGAGGCCTCAGCCCCCCTTCGCCACGCGGACGCTCAGCCGCATGGTCCGCGATCGAGCTCGTCTACGGGCTGGCCATGCTCCGGGGGATCGGCAAGTTCCCGACTTGGGCCGCGTCGTGCTGTTCGACGACACCTACGCCAGTTGCATGGAGCCGCGGGTCGGGATGGCCGCCGTCGAATTGTTGGAAGGGTGCGGCTACCAGGTCGTGTTGGCCCAGGCAGGATGCTGCCAGCGCCCGCGGCTTTCGAAGGGATTGGTGCGGCAAGCCAAACGTCGCGGCACCCGAACCATGCAGCGGCTGGATGTCTTCGCCCAGCAAGGACTACCGATTCTGTGCCTCGAACCCTCCTGTGCCTCGGCCCTGGCCCACGATCTTCCCGACTTGATGGACGACCCGCACATGGGGCGGCGAGTTGCCGAGCGGGTATTCATGATCGACGTCTTCCTGGACCAGCAGGTCGCAGCGGGCAGGCTCGCACCGCTGTCGGCCACCACCGGCCCTTTCCTGCTGCACGGTCATTGCCATCAGAAGGCCCTGTTCGGCACGGAAGCCATCCATCGGCATTTTCAGCGAATCGCCGGACTGGAGTGGGAAGAGGTCGATTCGGGTTGCTGCGGGATGGCCGGATCGTTCGGATACGAGCACAACGATCTGTCGCGGCAGATCGGCGAAGACCGTCTGTTCCCTGCCGTTCGCGCTGCCGCAGCTCATGGCAAAACGATCATCGCTTGCGGCATCAGTTGCCGTCATCAGTTGCGCGATTGTTTGAACATCGAGTCACGGCACTGGGTCGAAGTGATGAGAAGTTGAAATTGGGGTCAGGTCTTGAGGAAGCCCGGGGGAATCAAGTTTCGGTGTGGGGTGCCGCTGAGGCGCGCCGCTTCGCGTCGCTACCGGCGGAATTTTCGATTTTGCCCAAAAAAACGCTTGCCTCCAGTAGCCCCTTCGCCGTAGACTCAGGGTGGGAAGGCATTCAGGAGTCAACCGGATCTTTCGGGAGAACGCCCGCCGCTGCCTTCCATGCCTGTCTGTCGCTTTTGAGGCCCAGAATGAGGCAAGGGTGGAAGGTGCAACTACGGCGATACTGGAGGGGTGGCACACCCAAATGTTTTATCCGAACTTCCCGCATAAAGAATGGTCCCGCTGGTTCGGCAACCTGGAACATTCCATGGTTGTATTCCCACGATGAGGGTGCCCCAATGTCTTGCATATTTGCCAGAATTGAGCAACACACAGTGCTTCTGCTGCTGTGCGGAATCACTTTGATCGGCGACGATGACATCCCAGGCAAACAGAAATCGCTATCGCAGGATAACCAGAATACTCAGTCCCAACAGGAGCGTCTCCAAGAGGACATGGACAAACGCGAACTCGAAACGGAGTTTCGTCGTGACAGGAACCAGCTAGGAAGGATCAGCCAGGCCTTGGAAGAATTTCCCCGGCTGACGGAGCTGGCTGATGCCCTGCATGTGAAGTGGAGCGAACTCGATCCGACACTTCATGCGGAGCTGATGCTAGAGGTCGTTCGAGGCATTCGCCCCGAGTATGCCGTCCCTTGGAAACAACACTATGCCGCACGCGGCTTGCAACAGGCGGCGGAATTGCCTTTGCGGCTGAACGCCCAGCTCGTCGAACAAATGCGCATTCCTTCGAGTAAGATGGTGCGCGAACACTTCACGCCGGACGAGTGGAGCGAGCGGCGCAAAGAACAGATGCGGCACTGGTTCCGCTTGTATCGTCGCATTAACGCCACCGTGGACCCAAAATGGGACGACGACGACTTCAAATGGTCGCAGGACGTGACCAAAGATTTCAAACATATAAAGCCGGGATGGCCACCGCAAATGCCACCTTTCCCGCCGGGACTGACAGAGGGAATATCAGGGACGAGGGTGCCTCCAGAGTCCATCGAAGACCCGAAGGCGCGGCAGGCGTACATCGAGGCGCTGGAGGAGCACCGCTTGTACAAACAAAAATGGTTGGAGCTAAGTCGGGCCCGAACCCTACAGACGAGGTTCCCCAGCATGGAGAGATACATTGCGTTTGTCTACGGCTGTCCTCCGTACAATGACGACCAGTTGCAGGCATTTCTGGACGCCTACGTCGAAGATGAAGCCGCACGCGAGCGGATTTTGCAGAGGCTGTCGAGACACC
>REEF01000491.1 GCA_007695205.1 Planctomycetaceae bacterium | reverse complement strand
CGGGCCAGGGGCCTGGTGGTCAGCCAAAACTGAGTGAATTTGGTCGGCCGGCCGGCAAGGGCTCACGAGACTGGCAGCAGCGGCGTGGCCGATCTGGGGCAGGACGTGTGGATCTGGGTGATCGCCAGCGATAATGTGGGCGTCACCGGGCGGACGCTGACCATCGACGGTCAACCCGTGATGCTGGACGACTCGGGGGCCGTGCAATGGACCGCCGCAGGCGATTTCGGGCAGGTATTCGAACTGCAGGCCGTGGCGCGGGACGCCGCCGGAAACGTCAGTCAGCCCGCCAACGCCAGCCTGCGAATCCGCAATCCCGATAACCAGGCGCCGCAAGTCACGCTGACATCGCCCGTGTCGGGATCCGCCGTGACCGAACGGACGCCGATCATCGGTTCCATCATCGACCCGGATGCCGATCTGATTTCGTACACCATCACGGTCACTCCGTTGAATTCGACGATCCCCGTGCAAACACAAACCGTCGCGGCCGATGCGGGCGATTATCTGGACGATCTGGTCGCGACGCAATTGGGCTGGCTGGACGCCACGCGGCTGGAAAACGGGACCTATCGCCTGGAGGTCCGGGCGATGGACGTCGAGCAACGGGTGGGTTGGGATGCGGTGCTCGTCCGGGTCGAGGGCAATCTCAAGCTGGGCAACTTTTCGTTGACGTTCATCGACCTGGAACTTCCGGCCCTGGGGATTCCGATCACCATCACCCGCACCTACGATACGCTGACCACGCATCGTCAGGACGATTTCGGTTACGGCTGGCGGATGGATATCGCCAACGTCCGAGTCGATTTGGTCCAGCCGGGGAACGATTCGCTGGATTCACGTCCTTTCCTGGACGGCGATCGTATCGTGTTCACGCTGCCCGATGGCAAGTCGCATGGCTTCACCTTCCATGGCCGACCGGTCAATCCGAACGTTCCTTTTGCCGACCCGCAAGCTTATCCGGACTTCATCCCGGACTGGGGCAACTCCAGCACCTTGCGGATGACGGGCCGCCACCCGGCTCTGCTGCGCTTGGCCAACGGCTACGACGATGTGGAAGCCCAGCGGTTGTATAACCCGGCCTCGGGGCTGTACGGCGATTACGAACTGACCTTACGCAATGGCATGCAGTTGACCGTCGATCCACGCACCGGCCAGTTGCGGCAGTTGATCGACCGGTCGGGCCACCGGCTGACATTCACTCCGGACGGCATCCAGCACAGCAGCGGACGCAACGTCCGCTTCGTCCGGGACCATGCCGGACGGATCACCGAGATCGTCCTGCCCGACGCGACCCCGGACGATCCGAACGACAACCTTCGCATCCGCTACCAATACGACGGCCGCGGCGATCTGGTGGCGGTGACCGACCGGAGCGGAGCGACGACTCGCTTCACCTACCTGACCGACCCGGCCCATTACCTGGACACGATCATCGACCCGTTGGGCCGCCCGGTCGCCCGGACCGAATACGATGAAGACGGGCGAGTGGCGACGGTCATCGATGCCTTGGGCAATCGCATCCAGACCAGCTACGATGTCGATGGCCGAACCCAGTCGATCACCGACCCGCTGGGATATACCGAGACGCAGACCATGGACTGGCGAGGCAATATCATCCGGCAGGTCGACCCGACCGGGGTGATCATAAAACGCACGTTTGATCCCGAAGACCGCCTGCTGAGCGAAACGCAGGTCATCGGCCTGGACGACGATACCAGCGACGAGACCGACGATCTGACCACCGTGTACGTCTACAACGACGCAGGCGATCTGGTGGAAGCGATCGACTCCCGCGGTAACAGCGTTCTAAGCACCTACAATTCGTTCGGCCAACCAATGACCTCGACCGATCCGCTGGGCAACACGAACCGCATCCATTATGATCGGCGAGGTCTGCCCAGCACGTTCCGCGATACGCTGGGCAATACGATGCGAATGGATTTCGACGATCAAGGTAACTTGACCAGCGTTCGCAACCCGTCGCAAGTCACGATGGTCACCAGCGCATACAACCAGTTCGGCGATATGACCAGCAGCGTGCTGGCGGCGGGACGCACGAGCTACTTCGATTACACGATCGATGGCGATCAGGCGGCATCGTGGTACTTCGACGGTTCCGACGGTTCCACGGTACAGATCCTGGACCGGATGCGATACGACGACAACGGTCGGAGGCTCGGCAATCAGCGGTACGAGCTGCCCGAAGGCCAATGGGTCACGGAAGAATTGGCCCAGGCCCAGATATCCGACCAGTACCTGCAGTTCGAAACGAGGATGCAGGTCGATGCTGCGGGCCAGGTCGTCTGGCACAACGATCAGGACGGATTGGTGACCGAGAGTCGTTACGATGTCCGCAGCCTGCTCATCGAAACTCGTCAACAAGCCGTCGACGACGATGGAAATACGGTCTGGATGGTCTCTCGCACCGTCTACGATGCGGCGGGCCGAGCGGTCGCGTATACCGATTCGTTTGTCGAAGGTTCCTCCGAACCGATCGGCGGCGGGCGAACGTTCTACGATGGAGCGGGCCGAGTGATCGAGAGTCAACGGGTTCAGGGGCTCGAGATCCAAATCGTCCCCGCCTTCCCGTTGGCCTCGGGAGCAACCGGATGGTCTTCCGAACTGATCGATGCGGGGACCTTGATCAGCCGTAGTTGCACCCAGCATGACGAGGCGGGTCGAGTCATCGGCTCGGTGGACCACTACGGTTTGCAATCGCAAACCGTCTATAACCGGCACGGCGACGTGGTCGAATCGCGGCACCAGGCGCGGGATGAACACGGGCAGATCGTGTGGCTGGTCAGCCGCTCGGTCTACGACGAACAAGGACGAGTCCTGCTGCAGACCGATCGGTATCAAGAGGACGCGGCGACGCCCATTTACGGCACGCAAAACGTGTACGATGCCTTGGGTCGCAACGTGGAAACCGTCCGCCGCTCGGGCATCCGCGTCGTCCTGGATGCGCAAGACACCCACGTCGCCGATTGGGGCACCGAGTTGTTCCGCAATCAGACATTTTACGATGACCAAGGTCGAGTTGCCCGGACGGTTGCGGGGGACGGCCAGACAACTCGCCATGAATACGACCACTTGGATCGCCCGATCGCCACCATCGGACATCCGCTGCCGATCGAGCAGGTCGGTATCCGCGGTTACGATCCCGGGACGCTCGTATCGCTGCGCAGCGAAACGGTGTACGATTCGTTGGGACAGATTGATCAGCAGCGGACCAATATCCGACAACTGACCCTGCCCGACGGCAGCACGGTGATCGATGATTCCGAAGTCCAGGTTACCAGTTATGAATACGACGCTCGCGGTAATCCGATCAAGACCATTTTCCCCGACCTGACGTTCATCACCGCCGAATACGATGGGCGTGGCAGGAAGATCGCCGAGACGGATCAGATGAATCAGACTCGCACCTTCGAGTACGATCAGGCGGGACGGTTGAGTGCCGTCCAGTTGCCCGGCGTGCCCAACCCGGCCACCGGCCAGATCGAAACGCCTCGCTACGAATACGGGTACGACGCCCAAGGCAATCAGACGCTCTTGCGCGACCCGCTGGGCCGCGAGACCCGGTTCACTTTCGACCAGCGCAACCGTCAGCTCTCGCGCACCCTGCCGCTGGGTTTCGGTCCGGACGGCATCCGCGGCACCCCGGATGATCCGGTCCCCTGGGACGGCTCGACAGCGCTGCCTGATTCGATGCCGTTTACCGAACGCATGACGTACGATGTTCAAGGCCGATTGCATCTACAGGTGTCCTTCGAGGGCGTGGTTACCCAGCACGTGTATTCCGATGCTAACGGCCGCTTGACCGCCAAACGATTCTTTGCCAATCTGACTGAATACGATGGTGGAAATGGGACGCCCAGCGAGGTTTGGAATTACACCTACGATGCCTTTGGCCGAGTCCTTCACGTGGCCGCGTATCTCCGAGACGCGGGGACCGGGCTCCTGGAACCCGCACGCTCCGAAACCACCACCTACGACACGCAAGGCCGAGTCGCCTCGGTTGCCACTGATGAGGGAACAGTCAGCTACCAGTACGATCAGTTCGGACGTCTCGCCAGCACCACCATCGGCACGCCAAGCGAGCCCCAACGGATCATCAGCTACACGTACGATCAACTTGGCCGACTGCAGACCGTCAGCGAAGATCAGGCCCCGGCCGATCCGCTCTCCGCGACGTTGGATACCCGCTACGGCTATACGCTCATGGGCACCCTCCGCCGTACCGACTTGCCCAACGGCACGATCGAAAAATATGTTTACGATGAACAAAACCGGCTCGATCTGCTGACCCATTACGGCCCGGACGACACGCCCGAGGACCTATCCGACAACCCGGTCCTCGCCAGCTACGACTACGACCTTCGCGGCGATGGGCGGCGAGTCGGGTTGTTCGAGGCGTTTTATCAGGACGGCGATGACGCACCCTGGTTGACTCGTCAGATGCAATGGGACTATGACGGGCTCGGCCGATTGATCCGCGAAGTGGTCGATTCCAGCGATGATTCGCTGGACTATGAGGAATCGTTCCTCTTCGACCTGGCCAGCAACCGCTTGGAGAAGACGCGCGACCTGGGCCGCAACGGTCAGATCGACGAGTCGATCATCTACACCTACGATGCCAACGACCGTTTATGGCGCGAAGCCGTCGACCGGTTGCACGGGCAAGCCACGCTGACCCAGTACGATTGGTGGTTCACCCAGCAGATCGACAAGGCCCAATACGACGGCACGTCAGCCATCCCCGCGTCCCGCATCGCTTCGACTGCTTTCGATTATGATCTCCGCGGCCGGTTGCGCACCGCCACCGTCACCCAATACGAAGGCGGCACATCGACGCGAATCGAGAAGAACGTCTACGCCTATGATAGCCGTGGTATCCGAACCAGCGTCCGGACCGAAATCGACGCCAACGGCGACGGTGTTGTCCATCGTCAGGTACGCGTCGACTATTTGAACGACGCCAACAACCCAACCGGCTACAGCCAGGTGCTGCGTGAATCGCATTACGACGCCGACACGGACCAACTGACCAAAACCATCGACTACACCTTCGGCCACGCCGAGCTTTCCCAGCGCACGATCGAAACCGATGACCAGGGCCAAGTGACCGATGACCAAACGTTGATCTTCGGCCACGACGGCCACGGCAGCGTCCGCGTGCTGACCGACCTGACCGCCGTCGCGATGCAATTCTACGCCTACGACGCCTACGGCCAAATGCTCGCGTTGTGGAACGCATCCGGCCAGCTCCAGAGCGGCGGTTCAGGCCAGTATGCCAACGCGGCCTTGGCCGCCACCACGTTATTGTACGCCGGCGAGCAATTCGACCCCCGCATCGGCCACCAATACCTCCGAGCCCGCTACTACGACCCCACCACCGCCCGCTTCACCCGCCTCGACCCCTTCTTCGGCAACCTCCAAGATCCACTGAGCTTCCACAAGTACTTGTACGTCCATGCCGATCCGATCAGTGGGTTGGACCCGAGTGGTGCTTGGACAGTATCGGGTC
>REEF01000907.1 GCA_007695205.1 Planctomycetaceae bacterium | reverse complement strand
ACGAAGCGGATGCGGTCGGTCACAATCGCTTCGTCCAGTTGCCATTCGAATCCTGCATCGTCCTGCGAGGCAACCGGTGGGCCAGGCCCGTAGTACCAACGTCCGCCCTTTGCCCAGTGTTGGCCGGTCCAGTTGTGCAGGTTCATGTTGACGATGTTCGGAAAGTGCCCTTCGTTGATATCGATCTCGAAGCGTTGTTCGGGGCGTCCGCGGGTCATGATCCAAAACGAATTGTTGGTGCCTGTCGCGGCGGCGTAGCGATAGCGGCACTCGAAATAGCCGTACTGGAATTGCTCCCTGGTCCAAAGGCTGGCCGCAGTCCACTGCTGTCCACCGCGTTGCTCCTTCCGCGCGAACAGTCGCAGGATTCCGTTGTCGAGCACGGCGTTTTCACGCCAGCGACTGCAGAGAATGTGCCCACTGGGACCGTTCTGGAACTCCCACTGGGCATCAAGCTCGGCGTCGGTCCCAGTAAAATCGTCCTCGAAGACCAGCTCCCAACCCGGTCCCGGCGGTTCGGCCATCAGAACGACCGGGACACAGAGCAGGACGATCAGCGATGCGGTGAGCTGTCGGTAGGTCAGCATGGTCGGGGACCTTGCACGATCGTTTGGCAAAAGCCTGTCAGACGTTTTCCGGCGTCGGGTGTTGCCAGTCGCCTCGGTACTGGCGAGCCAGCACGGCGTTGGCCTGGTCGTCATCGATCACGCGCCCGGCCTCGCTGTCCCATCGCAGTCCTCGCCCCAGTTCCATCGACAGGTTGGCCAGGATGCAGCAGGCGGACGAGATGTGTCCGTCGGCGATATCGGCGACAGGAAGTCGGCCCTCGCGACGCGCGTCCAGGAAATCACGCATGTGTTGACGAGTGGCCGCTGCCGCGAACCATTCGGTCGGTTTATGCTCGACGTCCTCTGGGAATTGGTCGCGCTGGTCGATCGCTTCGCCCCGGACGGGCGTCCCGTCCCCGCGAGGGATGAAGTCGTAGGACCAGACACTGATTTTCAAGGTGCCTTTGTCCCCGTACAGCGTCGCGCCCCAGGGGTAGTCCGGATCAGGGTTCTTGCCCCAATTCCGCTGGGTCCAAACGATTTGCACGTCGCCGTAATCGAACAGTGCCGTCTGGGTGTCATGGACATTGACATTCGTATCGGGACGACGCATCAAGATGCCGCCGCTGGCCGCGATTTGACTTGGCCACCCGAGGTCCAGGAAGTAGCGGACGGCGTCCAGCAGGTGGACACACAGATCGCCCGTCTGCCCGTTGCTGAACTCGCGGGCCGCTCGCCACCGCCGAGCCTCGATACCCGGGTGGTAGTCTCGCCAGCAGGCCGGTCCGACGAACATGTCCCAATCCAGATGATCGGGCGGCGGCTGAGTTGGCGGGAATTCGCCTGGTGAGCCGTAATAGCTGTGGATGTCGATGTAACCGATCTTTCCCAGTTTGCCGCTACGGATGAAACGATCGCGCGCTTCCAGCAGATGAGCCGTGCTGCGACGTTGGAACCCGACTTGGACCGTCCGATTATACTTCCGCGCGGCCGCCACCATCGCCTGGCCTTCGACCACGTCCCAACTGATCGGCTTCTGGACGTAGACATCGGCCCCCGCTTTGCAGGCGTCCACCGTGGGCAGGCAGTGCCAATGATCCGGGGTACCGACCAATACGATGTCCGGTTTCTGGTCCGCCAGCAGTCGGCGGTAGTCGCCGTACAGCGGCGGCCGTTTCCCGGAGACCTGTCGCTGAGCCACCAATTCGGCGGCTTCCTCTAGCAGGCGTTGATCGACGTCACACAAACCGACCACCTCGATCGGTTCGACCTGGATCAAGTGAAACAGGTCCGTCTTGCCGTACCAGCCACTGCCGATCAAACCGACTCGCAACGCTGCATCGTTTCCCGACGCAAACACCCGGCCTCGCAGGGCCGCCAACGAGGCCAACCCGGCAACTCCCGACCTTAAGAACGTTCGCCGTTGCATCACCACGGTTCCTTTCTTCTTCTCAGTTGGAATGATTCGCCGAACGGCCTCGAGCCGTTGGTGTGTCGTGGATCGACACTTCGTTTCAATTTAACCCATTTTGCGTTCGAAAAAAATGCCCCCACCACGGACTGGACCAGCTCAAGTGCCCCCCATGCAGAGTGGAAAGGTTGTCCGGTTGGAACAGCGACTCTAAATTGAAGAGATTGGGTCCTGCTGCCGCTGCGGGCCCGTACAGTGGTCGAACGTGCGAACCTGACAAACTTCGACCGATGACGAATCCATCCCAAAGGAGGTCCTTCACGATGACTCGCTCACTCGCTTTCTGGATAGCCCCGATCACGCTGGGGCTGGTTGCGTCGACAATCGCCTGCGGATCGACAGGGGAACACGGAAGACCTCGAGAATCGCTCAGCATCGGCGACAAGGCGCCCGACTGGGGCTCGCTGCCAGCGACCGACGGCCAAAGTTATCGGATGGCAGACCTGGACAGCAAGCTGCTGGCAGTGGTCTTCGCTTGCCATCACTGCCCGACGGTGGTGGCCTATGAAGACCGGATCATCCAGCTTCAGGCGGATTACGAAGACAAGGACGTCCAGGTGGTGGTGCTGAACCCCAATGGGATCTATCCGCTGAGCCGCATGGAGGATCGAGCGGAAGAGAAGGCTTATAACTTCTTGTATATTATGGACGAGAGCAAGGAATCGGGCCATCGCTTCGGGGCTCGCAATACGCCTCACGTGTTCCTGCTGGATGAAGATCGCGTCGTGCGTTACAAGGGCAGCATCGACGACAACACCAATCCGGCCGCCGTCCAGCAGCATTACGTTCGAGCCGCCTTGGATGCGCTGCTGGCGGGAAATGATCCACCAGTCACCGAAACCAACCCGATGGGCTGTACGGTCAAGTACGGCTGTGTGGAAGATTACCGGGCTCGATTCCAGTAGACCAAGGTTCGGTCGGATGCTTCGCAGGGCTCGAGCCACCGGTCTTGCCGAACAGAATCGCCGCCACCGCATACGTGCGACTGACGTACTGCCAGCACCATGGCGACGTCAGCCGCACATCGGTAGTCTGATTCTGGAATGCCGCGTCCTGACTCAGCGAACTGACGATGGCCATCGGGTTCAGACCGGTGAAGAAATTGTGCTGCTGGATCAACTGGACACACAAGGAAGGCAGACGGTCCGGCGAAGCATCGACCAGCTCAGGGCACGTATCGGAAGAAACGAAATCGGTAACCAGCACCCCGCGACCACCGTCACGCAGCAGCGCCAGCATCAACTGCAAATGCTGGCGACGCACCGCGAATACCAGCTCTAGGAAGTTCGGATGGGCCTGACCCAGGGACTGGACAATCGAATCGATCAACTGGCTGAGCGTGCAGACGGAAGCCACCACATCGATCGATCCCACCAGACATTCCAGCGGACCGGGAATGCACGGACCCGGTTGCTGAAGAAAGCGATGTAATCGTTGCTCGTTGACCGGACCATCGGCCGTCCGATCTTCTAAAACATCGATCAGTCCGGCCAGGTCCACGCGGCCCAGGACCTGAACCCCGCTCGCATCGTCCAGTTGTTGACGCTGGAGCCCCTCGTGCATCGCGTCGCCGTCCAAATCGACCAGATGCATGGTCGCAAAGCGGGCGGCAAGCTGCCGGAGATCCAGGTCGTTACAATTCCCTGCGCCCAACACGCACAGCGCCGGCGTCGACGCGTCCGACGGCAAGTCGCACAGCAGACCGGTCACCTGGTGTCGATGTCCAGCGTAACGCTGCCAGCAATCAACGCTCAACGCGTTGCGACGTATCTGTTCCTGCTGGATGCTAGGTTTCATGAAGCACCGGATCGTTCAAGGCGGTCGATGTCTGGGGCCTATGATAAGGGATGAACGTGGTTCGAGAAACCGTTCGTTCCAAATCCTTATGACCACTGGGCAGCATCATTCGGGACGCTTCTGCTCTATTGGCCAACAATCCAGCGGGCAGGTACAATGTGGGTCGTACATCGAGAGCATTTCCTTGGAGGTTTCGATGAAGAGCCCGTTTCCTGGTATGGACCCGTATTTGGAATCGCACTGGCGGGATGTCCATCACAGTTTTTTGACGTACGCCCGTGACGCCTTGCAGGAACACCTGCCGGGCGATCTGCGCGCCCGCTTGGAAGAGCGTGTGTTTGTGGAGCCCGACTTTGACGACGCCCGCAGCATTTACGCCCGGCCGGAACGAGCGACCGAGGGCTACATCGAGATTGTTGATGTGGGTTCGGGCAATCGGGTGGTCACGGTGATCGAAATGCTCAGCGAATCGAACAAATACCCGGGAGATGGACAATCGCAGTATCTTCGCAAGCAGCGGGAGTATTTGCTGGGCAGAGTCAGTCTGGTGGAAATCGACCTCCTTCGCAGCGGCAAGCGGGTATTGGCGGTACCGTCCCGACGGGTACCGCCGTCGCACCGCAGCACATACCAAGTCTGCGTGGTGCGAGGCTGGAAGCCTGACGCTTACGAACTGTATCGCGTGCCATTGCGCGAGCAACTGCCCCGCATCGGCGTGCCGCTCCGGCAGCAAGACGCAGACGTACCACTGGATTTGCAGATGCTGATCGACCGCTGTTATCACCACGGCCGCTACGACGACATCGATTATCGCGCCGCCCCCGACCCACCGTTGCAACCGGATGACGCATCCTGGGCACACGAACTGCTTGTCCACCAAGGCTTGCGTCCCGCCCATCCCAACGAAAGCTGATCGCACCTGCGTTGCGATCGAAGAACGATCTGGATCCGCCGCTTTAAGAAACGGCTTGGATCTCCTGGACCTCACGTTCCCCTTGCCACGCCCAGAAGACGTGGTAAATATGCGCGAAGAGGCGGAAAAAGCGGGAGAGGGCAGCAATAAACAGGCCAGAAAAGTTCCAGGAGGGTTGCAATCTAGGCGGACGTCCTACAAGATTCTTAGCACATTTCAATTGGGGAAGGCGATCTCTGCGGAGAAAGGCAATGCGCAACAAGATAACATCGCTCAGCGAGATCACCGAACGCTTGGAGCAGCCACGCCGCGAATCCCGGAAAGTCGTGCATTGCCATGGCGTCTTCGACCTGCTGCACATCGGCCACATCCGCTACTTGCAGGTCGCCCGTCAATTGGGCGACGTGTTGGTGGTGACGGTTACGGCGGATCAGTTCGTCAACAAAGGCCCACACCGGCCCGTGTTTGAGGAGCGGTTGCGCGCCGAGGCGCTGGCCGCCCTGGATTGCGTGGATTTCGTCGCCATCCATCGTTTCCCGACCGCCATGGAGGCGTTGCGGTTGCTGCGTCCTGACATCTACGTCAAGGGCGGCGAGTTTCGCGATCAGAAGACGCCGGAACTCTTGCGTGAAGAAGCCGCGGCGGCGGCGCTGGGGATCCGTGTCGAGTTCATCGACGAGTTCCGGTCGAGTTCCTCGTACCTGATCAACCAGTATCTCTCGCCGTTTTCCGAGGAAGCGGATCAGTATCAGCACGGGAACCGCCAACCCCACACCCCCACACAGTTGCTAGACCGCATAAC
>REEF01000356.1 GCA_007695205.1 Planctomycetaceae bacterium | reverse complement strand
TTACTGTCGCAACTGCATGATCTTGGCAGGGTAGTCCGTGATGATGCCGTCGATTCCGTCAGCGATCAATTGCTGGGCTCGCTGGACATCGTTGACCGTATAGGCCCAGATCTTCATGCCGCGGCGTTGCACGGCTTCGATCTGTGCGCGCTGAAGATCCTGATGGTTCCAGCCAACAATCCGGGCGCCGGCCTTTTGGATTTCGTCCAGTCGATCGTCGGATAAATCCTTGCTGCCCAGGGCGCCCAGGATCAGCTCGGGGGCCAAACGATGGCAATCGGCCAGGTAGGTCCAGTCGAACGCCTGCACGACGACATGCTCGAGCAGATCCTTCTCGCGCAGCAGTTGGACACAGGTGGCCGCGTCTCCTGCTTTGCGTTCGACCAGGGTGATCGAGCCCTGCTGGATCACATCGAGTGCTTCGGCCAAGGTGGGGATCGGCGTGCCACGGAAACGCGGGTCGAACCAGGCGCCGGCGTCCAATTGCTGTAATTGCTCCCACGCCAGGCTGTCGGTGGGGATTTTTTCTTGCCCCAGCACGGCCGTAGCATCACTGGTCCGATTCAACGTCCGGTCATGGAAAGTGAACGGAACGCCATCTGCCGAGTGATAATAATCCAGCTCGACCAAATCCGCGCCCAACTCCACCGCCGATCGGAAAGCAGGCAGCGTATTTTCGGGAAAAGCACCACTGTCGCCTCGATGCGCGATCACGAGAAAGCCCGGTCTCGCGATGACCTGGGCGGCGGTCGGCCTTTCGTTCGTTTCCGCAGGAGCGCCAGCCATGGCGGTTCCCAATGAGAGGATCAGGCAGCCCAGCGACATCAAGAACCTTCCATCACTTCCGTTTCACGCGCCCTGGCCAAATCACCAGCGATCTCTTCATGCTTCTTCGTCAGATCCTGGATTTCCTTCTTGGTGTCGTCGCGCTGATCCTCGCTCATCTGCTTGTCTTTTTCCGCTTGATCGGCCGCCTTGTTTGCATCGCGTCGGATGTTCCGCACGGCCACCCTGGCTTCTTCGGTCAAATCCTTGATCCGCGTCACCATCTTGCGACGGACTTCGGTGGACAGCGCGGGGATATTGATCCGAATCAATCGGCCGTCGTTTTGAGGATTGAAGCCCAGATCGCTGGCGATGATCGCTTTCTCGATATCCTTCAGCGTACTCGGATCGAACGGCCGGATCACAATCTGCGTGGGCTCGGGGGCACCGACCGAGGCCAGTTGTTTGATAGGGGCTTGCGAACCGTAGACTTCGACTCGTAGCGAATCGACGAGTCCCGGGTTGGCGCGGCCCGTGCGGATACCGGCCAGATTATGTTTCAGCACCCCGATGGCTTTTTCCATTCGTTCTTCGGCATCCAGCAGGATATCGTCGGGCGTCATGGCCGTCTGTCCTTCCAGAAAACGGGTTCGGGTATTGTAAACGAGGCTTTCTTTGTGTTCAGGTTTCGTCGATTCGCGTGCCGACCTTCTCACCCTGGACGGCTCGCTGAATGTTTCCTTCCTTGCGGTAATTAAACACCACGACGGGCATGTGATGTTCGCGACAATGGGCCACGGCCGTGGTATCCATGACTCGCAGATTACGTTCCAGGACGGCCGTATAGGTCAATTCGCGATACAGCACGGCATGCGGGTTCTTTTCAGGATCTTCGCTGAATACCCCATCGACTCGCGTGGCCTTCAGCAGCACCTCGGCTTCCAATTCCAGGGCTCGCAGAGCCGCAGCGGTATCGGTCGTCACGAAAGGTCCCCCGGTGCCCGCCGCCAGGATGACGATCCGGTCCTTCTCCAGGTGTCGCCGCGCCCGGCGCCGGATGTACGGTTCACAAACGCCGTCCATCCGGATCGCCGACATCAAGCGGGTATCGCATCCTATCGATTCCAGGGCATCCTGCAGCGCCAGGCCGTTGATGACCGTGGCCAGCATGCCCATGTAGTGCGCGGTGGCTTCCTGGATATTCGCGCTGAGTTCCTTAAAATGAGCGCCGCGAAGGATGTTGCCTCCGCCGATCACCACAGCCAATTGGCAACCCAATTGCTTCGCTTGCTTGATCTGTTCCGCAATCTGCACCACCTCGGCCATGCAGATTCCTCGTTCTCCTGGCCGAGTGAAGCTTTCGCCCGACAGTTTCAAGACAGCTCGACGAAACTTCGGTGACGATGGAGTTTGGTCTTCCGACATGCTGACGCTCCCGAATGCGAGGTTCTTTCGTTGCCATTCACGACGACTACTTGGCGAACTCCCAATGGACGAAGCGTTTGATCTTCATGCCATGGTTCTCCGCGAACTGGCCCACGGTTTCCTTTCCCTCGCCTTTGACGTATTGCTGTTCCAGCAGCACGCGTTCGGCATAGAAGCTGCGCAGACGCCCCTCGACCATCTTGTCGACGATGCTTTCCGGCTTGCCTTCCTTCAAGGCGATTTCGCGAAGAATGGCTCGTTCACGCTCGACCTCCTCCGGGTTCAACTCTTCGACCGTCAGCGCCGAGGGCCGCATGGCAGCGATGTGCATGCAGACGTCCTTTGCCAATTCCGGGGTTCCCCCCTCGACCTGCAACAGCACGCCGGCGACCGTGGCCGCATTGTGACTATAGCTGCCACAGGCGCCCTCGATCCGCTCGATCCGGCCGACATTGAAGACTTCGCGGATCCGGTTGAACAACTCGTCTTTCTGCTCGGCCAGCGTCATCCCCGGCTTGCTGGGTGATGGCTGAGCCAGCAGTTCGTCGGCTGTCGCCGCTCCCGGTCCCGTGGCCAGTTGTTGAGCCAGATCGTTGGCCAACTGGACGAATTCATCGTTCTGCGTTACCGGAGCACTTTCGCATTTCAGTTCGACCATCGCGCCGATCGGCGGGTCGAAGCTGGCAAAGATCCCGAAACGACCGAACGAGGTTTCGCGCGACGATCGGTCGCTCAGCACCTTGGCGCCTCGTTCACGAAGCCATTGGACCGCCCGTTCGACATCGCCCTCGCACTCGGACAACGCCTTTTTGCACTCCATCATCGGCAGACCGGTTTTTTCTCGCAATTCCTTGACTTGAGCGGCTGTGATGCCCGCCATGTTCTGTTCTCCCCTACTGAGTCTCGACTGTGCTGGTAACTTGTGGTTCGTCTGTTGCCTTGGGCAGAACGGCTGCCGGGCCCTCCGACGATTCGACCGCCCCTTCCGATTGAGCGGCTACGGTGCCGCGGCCCTGAATGACCGCGTTGGCCAATTCCTGAAGAATCACCTCGATCGAACGAATGCCGTCGTCGTTGCCAGGGATCGGCAGATCGACATCGTCAGGATCGCAATCCGTATCGATCAAAGCTACGGTGGTGATGTTCAACTTCTTCGCTTCGCGGATGGCGTTGCGTTCTTTTTTCGGGTCGACGATCACCAGACACTCAGGCGTCCGATTCATCGAGCGAATCCCGTTCAAATTCCGGTACATCTTGCGGTACTCGCGGTTCAACGCGGACTGCATCTTCTTGGAATAAGCCGACAATTCCTCACTGGAACGCAACCTTTCCAACTCTTCTAAACGCCCCAGCCGACTGCGGACGGTTCGAAAATTCGTCAAGCACCCCCCCAACCAACGTTCGCTGACGAACGGCATGCCGCAACGTACCGCTTCCCGCTCGATCGCTTCGCTTGCCTGACGCTTGGTCCCCACGAACAGGATCAAACTGCCACCCTCGGCAACTTGCGTCAAATACTTCTTGGCTCGCAATAACCCTCGTACCGTCTCGCGGATGTCGATAATATGAATCTGACTCTTCCGCGCGTAAATGTACGGAGCCATTTTCGGGTTCCAGCGACTGGCTCGATGCCCGTAATGAACGCCCGAATCGATCAATGTTTTGACCAACGATTCTGCCACAATTCTCTCCTGTCGTTGACTCGCTACCGGTCATGGTAGCTGAAAAACTACCACAGACTAACAGTCTTCTCACGGTCGAGCGAGGGGTTTATCGAAGATCGCCGTGAAAGACTCCTCCGACTCATTGCCGGAATTCTTGCGATCATCGAGGAAAACCCCAGAGTGTACAGTCACCGTCCACAAGGGTCAATGCGGTCAAGTGGTTTCCCGCTTGTCCAGGTGCTGCAAATGCCCACGGCGATCCACGCCGAAAAAAATGGCCGCATGAACTCCCTCGTTCGGCGGGGGTCTCCGGCCCCGCCGAAACCGCCGACCGAAGGTCTCTGCGAAAGGCACGGGGCGAGCCATTGACATTCGCGGGTGATTGACAAGAATCGACAAACATCCCGCTGCCGTGGTTCGCGACATGGGCCACGAACGGCGTTTCGGGCAAAAACTAGGATCAACTGCGTCTGCGTCGAGGTCATGGAATCTGTTCGCCGTATCTTCCATTCGAATCTTTTGTTCCTGCTCGTGCTGACCGGCAGCGTGGCAGGTCATGCGTCGTTGGGATGGTACGGTCGTAGCGTTACCGAGGGGCCTCGGCTGGATCGTGAGGAAAGCGGTCAAACGTCGATCGCGGTCCAGTGGATCGCCGAACCGCCGCCGAGTTCGCTGTCGCCGATGGAGAGTACCGAGCCGATGTCGTGGGAGCATGGTCCTCTGGCGGTCGAGACGCCCGAGGCTCGTCCTGTCCCCTTGGAACGAACTCGCTCAAGCCATCGTCAGCCGCTGCTGGATCCGCATCGCGAGGGTATCGAGCCGGTCCTGGCGACTCGCACGCCCCAGCCGCAACTGCCGCCCCAGGCGCCTCGCAGGAAGTCGATGCCGGAAGGTGCCGAGCCGCGAACGGTGACGCAACCAGAACCGCCGCCGTCGGCTCGCCATCAACCGCATCGCGATCTTCCAGTGGAACCCTCCGAGGTCGATGTACCGGAGACCTTGGTTTCGATGCAATCCTCTGGTGCCGAAGTGCCGCCCAGTTTCGTTTCTCGGCCTTTGCCACAGTACCCGGAACACCTGCTGCTACAACGGATCGAAGGCGTGGTGCGTCTGGTGGTCACCGTCCGGCGGGATGGCCGAGTGGCATCGGCCCAGGTCTACAGGACGTCGGGCCACCCTGAGATGGACGAATCGGCACTCCGCACGGTCCGCCAATGGATCTTCACGCCAGCTCGTCGCGGCCAGACCGCAGTGGAGGATACGGTGATCGTCCCTGTCCGCTTTCAAATACGGTCGAGAGATTAGGCCCTTCATGCGTCAAGATAAACAAAAAATCGTCGATGTTGCCAAACGAGGGGCAAGGGAATGGATGGCAAGGGAATGAGATGATGATTCACTTACCCTCCATTCGGTTGCCAGAACACCCAACTTCAGGCCGCGAATAAGCACCATTGGACACCGGTCATCATGCCTCAGAAAATCCAACCGTTGCCGGAAAAAAAGCTCCAGAGCTGCGATTTCGCGCTCGGCGGCCTGGATCTACCGGTTAGCGTTCGACATCCACTGCCACACCAGCGGCCTCGACTTCTTGTCGCAGTCCAAGACGTCGCGTAGGCCGTTCCATTAGGACCGGTAACTGAATTAGTGTCGCGTTGCGCGGAAGGGGTCGGGAGTCGTT
>REEF01001089.1 GCA_007695205.1 Planctomycetaceae bacterium | reverse complement strand
ACGGTCGTGCCGGGTTTCTTGGCGGGTGGCGACATTCGACGGCGAGCTGTGCGGATTCTGGCAAGGATTCTTGTTGGTCCCAAGACGATGATCCTTGATGCGGAAGGACGAGCAAGAGGCTCGTCCCGGATGATTCTCTTGCGCTTGTGAGGTGACCACGGATGGTCGATGGACAGTCTTCTTCACGCGTGTCTCTGACGGTCCTTTTCCTGTGCCTGGTTGGCTGGATGATAGGGGGAGCGGCCGGTGTCGCACGTGAACCGAGTTCCGTTTCGAGCCCGTCGACGCAACTGGTCCACGAGGCCGCGCCGTTGGCCTTGGATGCGGCTGGATCCGAGACAAACACAGAAGCGAACACAGAAGCAAGCGCCGAAGCGGTGGTGGTCGATCGGGTGGCTGACCACGGCTGGTGCGATGCATGCCCGACCACGGATTGGTCGAAGGTTCCAGCGATCTGCCGTATGCCCCGACCGGGGAATTTCTCGATCCCGCCCAGCGGCCCAGGCTTCTACTCGGCAGCCGACTGGATCAGCGGGAACCAGCGACAGGGCCCGCCGCCATCGGGTTATCCGCGATTCGCGATGATGCCTCCGTCATTCTTCGATGCAGATTTCCGTTACGTCGATGACCTGGATCCTTCGGACCGGACGCTGGTCGAACGATTGAAGCGAATCCGGCTGCATGACCGCTGGATGTTCAGCACGGGCGGTCAGTTCTGGTTGCGGTACATGAACGAAACGAACAGCCGGCTGCATCCGGCGGGAGTCAAGAACGAATACACGCTGGGCCGCGTGCGAGCCTTTGGCGACCTGATGTACGGCGACTCGGCGCGTTTGTTCGGTGAATACCTGTGGGCGGAAAATTTTGGGTTTTCTCCCAATCCGTCCCCACCGGAATTTGGTCCCTTGCCGATCGATGTTGATCGTGGGGATATCCTGAATCTGTTTGTCGATCTGAAAGTCTGGGACGGGGACGGTCATCCGGTTTACGTGCGCGGCGGTCGCCAGGAACTGCTGCTGGGCTCGCAACGTTTGATCTCGGCGTTGGACTGGGCCAACACTCGCCGCACGTTTCAAGGCGTACGGGCATTTCGACGAGGCGAGAAGTGGGATGCGGACGTGTTCTGGGTCCAGCCGGTGATCCCCGATGCCAACAGTTTCAACCAGGCGGACAGCGACCAGAATCTTGCCGGCGCCTGGTTGACTCATCGAGCCCAGCCGGGTCGCTTTCTGGATTTTTATTACATGTATTACGCGAACAGAAACGCGGTGACACAGCAGGAGATCGTACGGTCCCCGTTCGACCTTCACACCCTCGGTTCGCGCTGGACGGGCGATCGGGACGGTTACTTGTGGGATGTCGAACTGGCCATGCAGTTGGGCCAACGCGACTCGGCCGACGTCGTGGCCGGGATGGCGACCGCCGGGGTTGGTCGACGCTTCGCCAATACCTGGGCCACTCCCACTGTATGGCTCTACTACGACTATGCCAGCGGCGATTCCGATCCGAATTCAGGAACTTCCAACACCTTCCATCAGCTCTTCCCCTTCGGGCACTACTACATGGGCTGGATCGATTTAGTCGGACGGCAGAACATCCACGACTTGAACGCCCACGTGTATTTCTACCCAGCGCGTTGGGTCACGATGTTCGTCCAGTACCATCAGTTCTGGCTGGATCAGCCGACCGACGCGTTGTACAACGTGGCGGGAGCAGCCTCTCGTCGTGATCCGAGCGGTGAAGCTGGCAGGCACGTGGGCCACGAGGTCGATTTTGTGGCGAACTTTCACCTGGCTCGGTACACGGACGTCATGGTCGGATACTCGAAGCTGTTCGGCGGCCGATTCCTGAAGGACACACCAGGCCCCAGCGACTCGGAACTGCTGCACATCATGTTCCAGCAGAAATGGTAGCGTCTTTGGGGCCTAGCAGAAGCGGGGTCGGGAGTCGTTTTCGGCTAACGATAAACCACATGGCAATACGGCTTATCCGAAAACGACTCCCGACCCCTTCCCTGGACGACACGCGATTGCTGCGCGTGTCGTCGAAGTCAGTCTGCATTCTTCGTCGGTCGTCTACAGCGACATCACGAATTCGACCAGATCGTCGATATCCTGTTCGCTCAGCCCTTCCAGGCTGCCGCCGATCGCGCCGTGCCGGCCCTCGGTGAACACTTCTTTCATGGTGACCCATCTGCCGTCATGCATGTAGGGCGCGGTTCGCCAGACCTCGATCAACGTCGGCGTGACGAAGCTGGTCTCGCGGCCATATTTTCCACGCGACCCAACATTATGCATCTGCAGATCGGTATACAGCGGTTCGGGATGGCACCGAGCACAACCGACCGTCTCGTCGAAGAAGATGGCCTTGCCGCGCAGCGCCGCCGCGCTCAACTGGCCATCCACCAGGTACGGACTGGGGACCGGGGTCAACGCCTTGAGGTATTCGTCGATGGCCACGGCATCCTCTTCGGGGCGGACCATGAATTGGATGTGCCGAATCCCGGCCCGCACCGCCTCCTCGGCGTTGGCTCGCACGCCTAGACTCATCGATGGCGGGGTCTGATGCGCAAGCAGCAGGCTCTTGTTGTTCTTCGGATTGCCGATCCCGTCGTTCAGCAGATCCCAATTCAGGGCATCAACCCGGGCCTCGCCCGGGTGACAACTGGCGCAGCTCTGCCATTTCTGAAAACAGAGATCCGCATCATGGAAGAACATCTGGCCGCGACGTGCGACGGTCAGTTCCGGTTCGGGCCCCAGCGGGATCAACTTGACGGGATAATGAGCCCTGTCTTCCAGATCCACCACGGCCAGCGCATCGCTGAAGTACAGCGCGGCGTAGAACGTCGTGCCGATCACGTCCAAACCACGCGGACCATTGATCAGGGGACCGTCGTCGTTTAGTGTTCCCCAGTGCCCGCCGGGTCGCAGGGTGATACGGCGTCGCAAGTCCACCAGGAAAGCCAGATCGTTGGGCACGTCATCGACGGTGATCGACGAATAAGTTCCTCGACCGTCATAACGCCCCGTGGCCTGGGCTTCTTCCATCGTCTTGGGGATGCTGGCCAGTTTCTCGTGCAGGCCTTCGGCATCGATCGCGCTGACCTCGTGAGTCCCGGCGTGGGTGACCAGGATGGTCTTGCCGTCGGCGGTGGTCGTCACACCCCAAGGATTCGCAGCACCTAGATCGATGTCATCCAACAACACCGTGTTGATCAAAGATTTCTCAGCCACATCCAAGATGCTTAACGCGTTGGTATTCATCCAACCGCGTTCCAATTGCGTGGTGGGCATCTGGTATCGCGACAGGATGTGGGTCACGTAAGCATACTTGCCGTCCGGCGAGATGCAGATGTCAAACACGCTGGAGCTGCCGTTCAGCAGCCGGATGTTCGATGTGGTCAGCGACTGTGTATCGATCACCGTGACCTCGGCCGCCACATCATAGGAATCCGCCGGGTCGTTTGGTAGCTGGTTGCAGACGAACAAACTGGCTCCGTCCTTGCTGATCGCCGCAGCGAACGGTTCGCGGATCGCCGGGACCCGCTGCACTTCTTTCTTGGTCTCCAGATCGATGACGGAAACATCGTTATTGAACCGGTTGCTGACGTATAACCGCGAACCATCGGGTGAAAGGACTGGGGCACCGGGCGTGTGTCCCACCGCGATCTGTTCGACGATCTCGCCATTGGCCGCCTGGGCGATGCAAACCACCCCGTCAGGGCCTTCGCAAGTGATGTACAGTAATTCGCCGTCCGCACTGACCGCCACGCCGGTCGGAGCGGCCGGGCAGACGATGCTTCGCACAACTTCGCCCGCTTGGACGTCTACCGCATCGACGCGTCGTCCGTCATACTGGACCACGTACAACGTGCTTTGATCCGGCGATGCGACCACGTCGATCGGCCCCAAGTACTGGCCAGGTTCCGCGGCGGAAAGCCCGGCGGTGCTGGCCACAGCCAGCAACATGCCTGCAGTGATGATTCGTAGGCCCAGGAACAAACGGCGGGGATTCATGCGAAATCTCCTTAAAATTCGGTAAAAACGGATTGGCTGGTGGGTAGCAGTAACAGGCAGCAACCCAGCGGGACTGGGCTACAGACTGCTGCTTCGCCTTAAAGACCAAGAGATATCATAGACGATTTTTCGCTCGTTGCCGAGTATTTCGAAAAATTTTTGGACACTTTTGTTTGGAAGCCTCAAAAACACCCCCTAGGTCAGCGACAGACTTTATTCACCTTCGATTCAAGGAGACAACGTGTCGGAAACCACCACGGTCCAGGTCCGTCTGTCGGAACGTAGCTACGCGATCGAGATCGGTTCGGGAAATCTGAACGAACTAGGCCCCGCCGTAGCCGATTTGGGGAAATTCACGCATGCGGTGGTCATCACCGACGCGAACGTCGAACCGCTGTATGGCATACGATGTGCCGAGCGGTTGGCTGCGACGATCGACAATGTGGACTTGCTGATCGTGCCGGCGGGCGAGAGCAGCAAGTGCGTCGCGGTCGCGGATCACCTGTGGCAGGAAATGCTGCGGTTGGGCGCGGATCGCAAGACGCTGGTGGTCGCCGCAGGCGGAGGCGTGGTGGGCGACCTGGCCGGTTTTATCGCGGCCACGTTCGCGCGTGGCCTAGACTTCTTCCAGATCCCGACCACCCTGTTGGCCCAGGTGGACAGCAGCGTTGGCGGCAAGGTCGGCGTGAATCTGCCCGGTGCCAAGAACATGGTCGGCGCTTTCTGGCAACCGTTGGGCGTGGTGATCGACACCCAGGTGCTCGATTCCCTGTCGGTACGCGAGTATCGAGCCGGATTGGCCGAGGTGGTGAAGTACGGGGTGATTCTGGATGCCGAATTCTTTGCCTACCTGGAACAGCAGCAGGAGGCGTTGAATCGCCGCGAGGCCGATGTGCTGCGACAGGTGATCGCTCGCTGCTGTCGCCTGAAAGCAGACGTGGTGGAAAACGACGAACGCGAGACGGGCGGGTTACGCGCGGTGCTGAATTACGGGCACACGTTCGGGCATGCGATCGAAGCCCAATCGGGATACGGCCAGGTGCTGCACGGCGAGGCGGTTGCGATCGGCATGATGTGCGCGGCACGGCTGGCGGAACGGCTGGGACGTGTCGACGGCCAGCTCGCACAACGCCAGCACGATCTGCTCGAAGCGTTGGGGTTGCCCGTCGCGGTACCGGACCTGGATCCGGAAGCCTTGCTGGCCGTGATGCGCCGCGATAAAAAGGCCGCACACGGTCGCCTGCGATTTGTCTTGCCCAGCCGCCTGGGGCACGTGGAGTTGGTCGGGGAGATCGCCGAAGACGATGTGCGCGCGGCGATGCTGCTGTCATCGACCAGCTCGGACCGTTGACAAACCTCCAACGTTGCATAGATTTCCTTCGTAAGACGGATTGGCAATCCGTCCTACTTTTTATGCAACCATGGGGAAACCATCGAGCATTTTCCGGGAAAAGGAGGGATCGAAATGAGTCATCAAGCGCGGTTTCAGATTGGTACCTCGGGCCATCGAGACATGCA